>DBFXIC010000317.1:0-2673 GCA_048455095.1 Anaeromassilibacillus sp. | reverse complement strand
TATCTGCGGGACGAGACATACACGGAGTATTCCACGCACTGGATGAACTGGGGCCCGCTGGTGAAGCACTTTGAAGCCAACAACAAGGACATTCGGCTGAAGGAGGTGGAGAAGGATGCGGAAATTCATCCGTGAAAACTGGCTAACCATCGTATTATCAGCGGCCACAACCATTGTAGTACGCTTACTGTTAGGTTTGTGACAATAGACACCAGAAGATGTAGGACAAAGGAGGACGCAATGAGATACCGGTATACAGTAGAACTCACGGTGGATGAGCTGGATTTTTCTGCCACGGAGGCGGAGCACCTGCGTGCAGCGCTACGGGAAGCTGCTGAAGAATATGCCACAGGCGAAGTAAAAGTTCTGTGCGAGGACGGCTGGTGCATCGAAAAGAATGATGCGCGCATCCGTGCCGCGCTGCTAGGTACGATGCAGAGTACTCAAGATGATGTTTAATCCATAATTACGGAGGAGAGCGGAATGAAATATAAGAAAATCCAAACAGAACAGCAGTGGCTGAATGAAGGCATTGCAAAGTACGGTGCATGGATTCCGAATTGGCGTTTCAAGTGTCCTTGCTGTGGACGAATCAATACGGCCGAGGAATTTGATAAAGTTGGACTCGATGTAGAGGATGCTTCGCAATTCTGTATCGGAAATTTCAAGAAAAAAACAGGCTGCAACTACGCTACAATGCGCACGATTTCACGACATAATGAAGGTTGCCGCTTGATTCGATTTGATGATGGCCGACGCTTGGCAGTGTTCGACTTTTCTGATTAACTTGTCCGGGGCTGTGCCCCGGCCGTAATGCAGCCCCCTGCCCGATTGGGCCGGGGCCGGTCCCAAGCCCGGAAAAATGCAGAGGGCGGAAATTTTTGAAGGGATGTGGATACATATGGCAAGAAAAAAGCTGCACCGGGAGCCTGTGCTGAAGGATTGGTCGGAAGTGAACGACGCACTGCGCAGCATCCACGAGTACGAGCACGCGCTGACGGAGATGGGCGTGGACATGTCGCGGCGAATCGACGCCGTGAAGGCTGAATATACCAAAAGCGCGGAGCCTCTGCAGAAGCGCGTCAAACAGCTGGAAACGGACGTTCAGGAGTATGTGGAGGCACACCGGGAAGATATGGCCGGGAAAAGCCGCCAGCTGACGTTTGGGCGTGTAGGGTTTCGGCAGTCCACGCGGCTGATTTTGGCGAATGCGAAGGTCCCGCAGGCCATCGCCACGCTGCTGGCCATGGGCCGCAGGGAGCTTGTAAAAACAGAGCAGAAGCTGGACAAAGAGGCGCTGAAGCAGCAGCCGGAGGAAGTTCTGGAGGCCGTAGGGGCGTACCTGAAAACCACGGATGAATTTTTCTACGACACGGACGACGCCGTGCCGGAAGAGTAACAAGGAAGGAGGCGGCCGGGATGGGTGCGCTGGATGTAAGCAAGGGAACGGTAAAAAGCATCTATGCCCTGGGTGCAAAGCTGGGGATGGTGGAGCGCGGCGGCGGGCATGCGGACGCGCTGCACGCGCTGGTACAGGGCCTGACCGGCAAAGAAAGTATCACTGCATTGACCCCGGCCGAAGCGCAGGCGGTGCTGGCGGAGCTGCGGCGGCGCAGCGCCCCCGCGGCCGCACCGCAGAAAAAGCGGGCACGGAAGTACGAGGCACTGCCGGGCGGGTTGAGCGAGGGACAGCAGAAAAAGGTCTGGTACTTGATGTATCAATTGGAAAAATATGATCCCGCGCCGGAGGGCGTACATCTGCGGGACAGGCTGTGCGGGCTGATCAGCCGGCAGTTCGGCGTGACAGCCTTCCCCACCCAGCCGTTCCGGTTTTTAACGTTTTCCCAGGGTAACGCCCTGATCGAAGGTCTCAAGAAGCTGACCGAGCGCAAAGAGCTGGAATACCTGCACAGCGACCGATACCGCCGGGAACGGGAGGCGGTCGGAAAATGAGGAATGAACTACTGAACGAGCTGAAGCTGGAGGATCTGCAAGGCGAAGCACGGGAACTGGCAGAAACCATCGGCATGGATGCTTTCCGGCGGCTGGTGGATGTGTACGGCGGCACCGGCCGGGTGTACATCCCGCAGGCGGACAAGCTCCTTATTCCTATCCGTGACAGACTGATCCGTGATGAGTACAACGGTTCAAACGTCTATGCGCTGTGCAAAAAGTGGAATCTGAGCGAGGGATATATACGCGGGATCGTGCGTGAAAAAACAGAACAGATACGGCGCGCCCCGCTGGATGGGCAGTGTACGCTGTTCGATGTGTGACTGTTTTGCTGTAAAATCTGAGTGGAACACTCTTTAAAAGATAAGGTATGATGAACTCACAACGAGGGCATCGTGCCTTATCTTTTTTGTATTTACGGAGGAAACCGCAATGACGTTCGACGCCGGGACATGGTGGCTCATAACGATCATCGTGACAACGGTGGTGGGGCTGGTAGGATTTCTGTTCGGGCGCTCGGTGTTCCGGCAGCTGGATGAGAACCGTGCGGACATCAAGCAGGTGCGGGAAAATTACACACCGCGCGACGATCACCAGAAGGACCTGGAACGGCTGCGCACGGCACACCAAAAAGACGTTGAAGCGCTGCGCCGTGAAATGAAGGAAATGCGCACAGAGATGCGCACGGAGATCCGGCAGATGAGCGACGATGTGAAAGAC
>DBFXIC010000316.1:0-2830 GCA_048455095.1 Anaeromassilibacillus sp. | reverse complement strand
CGAAGAGAGATCGTACATAAATCGACGTTCAGGGACTTTCCTGGATGCATCCGAAAAATTTTCCGTAAAAGAGAGCTTTGCAAATAACAGATTCCAAAAAATCCATTCAAAAATGCGCCTTGACTGACCCGCAAAGGGCTGTTAAGGCGCATTTTCATTATAGTTATCTGTTTTCCCCGCAAATTACAATAACCGACATTCTTGAAGAAGACTGTCCCAGCCAACGTTATCTTTTATTCGTTCTAATTCCCAATCGCTTGACAGGTCTCAATTTCTGTGATACTTTTAAATAGTAAGTGGTAAGTAGTAAGTAAAAGTCTTAAAATGGATCAGAAAACTACCGTCCACAAAAAGCGATTTGGGAGATCAAATAAAAAGCGCCGCCGTGCCTTGACGGGGCGCAAACAGGAGGAATGGTTTATGAGCGCATTTCTGCAAAAGGGATTGTTTTATCTGGTGCTTTTGGCGCTGTTGCTTTCTTTCCAAAAGAAACCGGGCGCACCCAAAGAAAAGTTGGGAAAGGATACCTTCCATGAATTAAAGGGCCTTGCCATTTTGATGGTTCTCTTTGGGCATATGACACTGCTCCATCAGTTCACCGAAATCCCTGCCACGCCCGTTCTGGGCGCACCGGCGGTAGAAATCTTTTTATTTCTCTCCGGATTCGGTCTAGTGGTGTCCTATTCCGGCCGAGGTTTGAAAGGATTCATCCCACGCCGCCTGTTGGTGGTTCTGATCCCCTTTTGGATCGTAAATCTGATCAAAATTCCGTTTTATCTGACCTTCGGTGTTCCCGCTGTGGACATTTTGCTGAGCTTTACGCTATTTGATATTCGCAACACGGATACCTCCATGTGGTATCTGCAATATCTCCTGCTCTGCTATCTAATTTTCTGGATGGTTTTCTCCATACGCAAATTCTCTCTGCAAACAAAGGCAGCCCTTGTTTTCTCCATTTTTGCAATCGCCGCTGTAGTCAATGGGATCGTCTACTATTTGGGGGCCTCCCCTGCGTCGCCCTTTATGGAATGCTATTCCCATCACCTCAGCTTCGGCTTGGGCGTATTGTTTTTCCTGTTTTATAAGCAATATCAAAGATTATCGGGCAATGCCCATATGCTGATCTGCTGCATTGCCTTTATCTTTATGGTATTGAACCAGTATGGATTTGCGCAGTATGAAACATACTATCTGTTGAACACCTCTTATCTTATATTCTGCCTCTGTCTGTTTGGTTGGCTGAGCAGTAAGGGAGCTCATTCCAAGCTGTTACAAAAGCTTGGGGATTTGTCCTATCACATCTACCTGAATGAATATTGTGTAATGATAGCGGTACATTTCCTGCTCGATATTCCGGATGGATGGAAAGCGCTTCTCACTCTTGTTCTGTCCATTGCGCTTGCAATTCCGACCAAACTTGCTGAAAATTGGATGATACGCAGACTGCCGGCCCGGCTTACCGGCCGGTAAATATAGAACGTGGCCCGGCAATAAAATGCCGGGCCACGCGCTTTTTATTCCAAATCACGCAGGGCTGTATCCTGCAACAGTGCGTTCACGCGATCCACCAACATATGCAGTGCCACTCGGTTCTCCCCGCCCTGGGGAATGATCACATCCGCATAGCGTTTGCTGGGTTCGACAAATTGCTCGTGCATAGGTTTGACCGTATCCATATACTGTTCGATCACCGAATCCAGACTGCGGCCGCGCTCCTTTACATCCCGCAGCAGGCGGCGTATCAGACGGATATCCGCGTCAGCATCCACAAACACCTTGATGTCCATCAAATCCCGCAGCTGTTTATTCTCAAAGATCAGGATGCCTTCCAGGATGATGATCGGGGCCGGTTCCATATGGATGGTCCGTCCCGTACGGGAATACGTGACAAAAGAGTACTCCGGATGATCGATTGCCTGATGATTCTTGAGCTTCTTGACATCCTCAATCATCAAATCCGTATCAAAAGTCGCGGGATGATCGTAGTTCAATTTGACACGCTCTTCGAACGGCAGGTCCGTATTCGCCTGATAATAAAAATCGTGGGAAAGAATCAGCGCATTGTCCGCAATGTGTTCCTTCAGTCTATTGGCCAATGTCGTTTTACCAGAACCTGTCCCGCCCGCCACGCCGATCACAAAGGGCGTTTTATCCAAAACAGCCGCCCCCCTCAAATCAGGACATCCTGCAGACTGCGCTTTGGGACGTAATGCACATCGTTCTCGTCGCGGTAATAGTCCGTAGAGCCATCCGTCCCCACATCGGTCAACACGATGGTTTCATCCGGTTTTCCCAAAGCGACCACCAGCACAGGTGTCAGAGTATCTGCAAGACCAAGCGCCTGCCTGATCTCCTCCGGATTGAAATTGCCGATCATGCAGCCGCCGAGCCCCTTTTCCACCGCAGCCAACAGAATGGTCTGTGCCACGATGCCTACATCCTTCTGGAAGCGCTGGATCGCCGGATTCAAATTGGTATCCTGGCAGATCACAATGAATGCCGTCGGACAGTGACCCGGATGCGGCAGTGTCATCTGCGGCAGAGCACGCGCCCATTTTGTAAGCGGCTGAACCTTTGCCACTGTCTCTTGGTCACAGGCCAAATAATACTTGAAGGGCTGCATATTGACGCTGGAAGGCGCATAGCGCGCGCAGTCCACAAACTCTGCCAGTTCCTCCCGGCTGATCTTCCGGCTCTCATCGTAGCCGCGGTAACTTCTGTTTTGTTTTAACAAATCCTTTAGCAAGGGAATCCCCCGTTTCTCCGCCCCGTAGGGCCATTTTATGGTTCTTATTGTAATCCCGGCACGCTTTCTTCGCAAGTGAAAGAT
>DBFXIC010000315.1:0-4802 GCA_048455095.1 Anaeromassilibacillus sp. | reverse complement strand
CGGTGTCTATGGAGAGGAGTTTTGATTTATGGCCAAGTGGCCTTTTTTGCCCTGGAGGCAGTCCTCTGCTTCCAAATACCGGCCTGATACACTCAATTATGGATGCATCAGCACTTCAAAGTCCGGCGAGTTTTCTGTTGGCGACGCCAACAACAAGGCTGTACCCGTCATGCCCGTCGGATGCGTGATCCCGTTCGCGGGCGCCGCCGCTCCCACTGGCTGGCTGCTCTGCCAGGGCCAGGCAGTCTCCCGCACTACCTATGCGCAGCTCTTTTCCGTCATCGGAACGACCTACGGCTCCGGCGATGGTTCCACCACTTTCAACCTCCCGGACATGCGCGGTAGGGTGGCGGTAGGTTCCGATGCTAATTTAGGGGTGGCTGCCGGCGAGAAAAGAAAAGAACTTAAACAGGCCAACATTCCTTTCCAGCCGGAGGCTTGGACGGTCCCGACTGGTACAGGTGATTGGCACCGCTTCATGGGAGACCGGGACCCCGATTCCGTCGATATGATGCAGCCCAGCCTATACCTTCACTATGTGATTAAGATATAGGGATGGCTGAATCAGTGACATAGCCTGTCCTCCGCCTATGTTTAACGAAAAATGGCCGACAGAACTAGTCCCGACATCGCTCACCAGTTCGCCACCGCCACGATATTTCCCATTGTTTGTGATTGCTGGCTTAAACACTCCATTTACTGTCTGGATATTCGTCCCCACATTTGAACTGTGCATAACGATGGCCCCGCTCAGCACGGGCAATTCTGCATTCGTGAGAGCGTGAGTCTTTGCGCCAGCTTTCGCACCTAAATTAGCATCGGAAGCTGATACCAGTTTCCGATGCTAATTCTCCCGGTGTGAAAGTGGGCACAAAAGGGGCTGCGATACAGGACTATAACCTTCCGGGGAACACAGTTATTGCTCCGATAAAAATAGATTCCGGATGGGGATTCGGACACTGGCAAAGCTGGGCGGATGCAGACAATATCGCAACCACAACTTCCAATGCAGGAAATGCATTTACGAACCTCGGTATTATGCAACCGTCCCTATATCTTAATTATGTGGTAAAGGTATAGGCTCGGCTGCATGTTGTTGTGATTATCACCGCCGCCGGAATTCCGGGTGTTTGTTGGATCAGCCCATTTTACGCCCGCTCCCTCTTGACTGTTGATGCGCCCGTTCTCTGCGCCCGTGCTGTATAGATAGGCGGAATAGGGATGCGAGTGCGAAGGGATTTCGGATATTCCCAATTTGTGGGCCGTTTCACCGCATTGAGCGCCTGGAGAATTAGCATCGGAAGCTGGTACCAGCTTCCGATGCTAATTTAGGGCAGAAAGTAGGTGCTAAAAGTGTCTCTTTGACCGAAGCGCAAAATGGACGCCATTCTCACATGCTCCCTATGGACTATGGGCAGCATGATGGTTCCAATCGAGGTCCGGATGTTTGGTCGGACTATGGGCGATTTGACACAAATCGTTCATATAACAGTGCCGACTCCGGAGAGGGCGCAGCCCATGAAAATCGACAGCCAAGTTTAAGCCTTAATCAAATAATTAAGGTATAGAGAAGGCTGTATGATGGGGAACGGAGTGCTGTCCCCGGAAGACATTGTCTCCCAGGCCAGACTGATTTTGGAACCCGTTCCGCTTGCCAATGAATCGCTCGCCGCCCCATCAGAAACCAGAACACGACTTTGCTGTCCGCTGGCGCTGAGGTATCCATGAGTGTGCTTTGCCATCTCGGTTGGAAGCTGTGCATGTGACGTCGCTCCGCGGATTCCGCCACACCCCCAATTAGCATCGGAAGCAAAGACCCTTTAAAATAGTGTAAAAGCTATTTTGGAGGGCGATGCAATGAACAAGAAAAAACTGCAAACATACTACGGAACGGTTGCGTATAAGGCGGATAAAACACCCGTTAAAAGGGCATTTCATGGGCGTTCAAAGGCTGATGCAAAGGCGAAATATTTTGCATATATCGCTGAACATGGACAGGCTGAAAAATGTTCCGACCTTTACACGGTATCAGGCTGGGCCGCTCAGTGGCTGCTTCTGTACAAGCGGCCATATATCACAGATCCGGCATACAGCACCACATACGAGCTGCCCATCCGGCGGCATATCCTTCCGGCACTTGGAAACATGCTTCTGGTGGATGTGACGCCAGCGGACATCCTGCGGTTCTATCAGCAGGCATCCTCCCTCTCGCCCAGCATGTGCGGCAAGATCCGCATGTGTGTCAATGGAATTTTTCGCAGCGCATGCAGTAATGGACTGTGCACCAGCAACCCCGCTGATGGCTGCAAGCTGGAAAGCATGGCTCTGCCTCAGATCAAGGAGGTCTACAATGACAGACAAATCGAGATCGCCTCCCGCTGGTTTTTGAGCCGTATGCCGGAGGTTGTCCTGTTGCTTGAGACAGGGATGCGCCGCGGGGAGCTGGTTGGGCTGCGTCCCGAGGATATTGACCGCCGGCGCAGGCTTTATCGTGTGCAGCGCAGTATCGCATGGGTATCGGGCAAGCCAGTGGAACGGTCTCCCAAGTGTGGAAGCTATCGCGTCTGCCCCCTTTCTGACCGTGCTCTGCAGGCGATAGATGCCCTCCAGCGGCGCTACGCGGGAAAGTATCTAATTTCCGGTGATATCGCCCTAAGACCCGATACATGGAGCCGAAGGCTCAAGGCGGAAATGGCAAGACTTGCACAGGCGCACCCTGGCATGCCGGAGCTTACCGCGCATGAACTCCGGCACACTTACGGCACATACCTGCGCCGGCACGGCGCAGATATTTATTCAATTAGTAAAATTTTAGGTCATAAAGACATCTCCGTCACAGCTCGAATCTATGTCCATAATGAGATCGCAGAGCTGCGCAAAGCTGTACGGTGGTGTAACCGTCGTGAACCGATTCAGGAGGAATATATACCATGAGTTTGATCAGATTGGCAAACGGACACAAATATGAGATTGAGCAGCCCAACGAGGGCGAAGGCATGATGCGCAACCGCCGGCGCAATACGGTGCAGATCACATTCCGGGCGGGCGCAGAACAGTTTGACGCTATCCGGGCAGATATCATATCCGAAAACCTTGAATCTTTCCGCATCTATTATCCCGACAACGAAACCGCGAATGAACCGGATGAGCAGCTTGAAGGCGTCAGCAACAAGCTGTTTGAGGCCTTCTCGCTGGTGGGCGATTGGGAGGATAAAGAAATCGAGCTGCAGAAAGAAACCAGCAAGACCCCGGCTGTATACGGACGCCAGCTGTCCGTTACGCTCGGAGAACGACTGGCAAGCGATACATGACCGCAGCGCCCCGTTGGGGCGCTTTCTTATACTCTGAAGGAGGTGGCAGCATGGCGATTTTTAAGGGCCGCACGCGGGTGCGGTACGGGTACAGCCGATGGGGCTATACACGGAACAACGGCAAGGGCTGGCATGGCGGCAGCGACGAGGAAGGGCTGGACAGCGATACCATCCTGATGCCCGATTACAAGGGCAAAAGCATTTCCGGGAGGGTCATTACGGCCCGCAAAGTGGACAAGTCCACAGACAACAAAACATGGGAATGGGGCTGGTATGTGTGCGTGGAGCTGGACGCAGGCCAGACGCCGGACGCGGTGAACTACCTGTATTTCTGCCACAACGCGCGGAATCTGGTATCCGTGGGCCAGAGGGTGAAAAGCGGTGATGCGCTGGCAGTGATGGGCAACACGGGCAACGCGGCACTGGCAAGCCCGCCCTTTGCACACTGCCATTTTGAGGTGCGGGCCACGACCACCGGGGCGGGGCTTGACCCCACGGCATACACCGGGCACCCCAATGCTGTGGGCACATATGGTGCAGCAATCAACGGGACGGAGGATGACGACATGAAATTTTTGAAGGTACTTTCGGAAAAGTGCGAGGTATTCTCGGCTGCGGATGTAACCGCTGTCGATGTGGGATACAACGGTGGCCGCTTGAAAGTGGGCGAATATTACCCGGTGCAGGCTGAGGTGGGCAGCGACGGCACTTATACCTGGGTGCGCATCCAGGCTGGCACAGCAAAGCGTTATGCCGTGGTGCTCCCTGATCGCAGCGAAATCGTGAGCCTGTCCGCAGGGGATGCTATTACGGCATGTATGGCGCAGGCTGGTGATGGTGATACATCCGAACTGGAAGCGCAGGTTGCGCAGCTGACAAAAGAGCGTGACGCGGCCACACAGCGCGCGGATGTTTCGGACAAAAAACTGTCTGATATTAAGGCGTATGTTGCAGGCGTCTAGCATCGGCTGTGTTCTTTCATTTCTGTGTATATTTTTTCATTAAGGAGGACATTTTTATGCAGGCTTTTCTTCTTATCCTGTCTCTTGCAATCATCGTCGAGGCTCTGGTCCAATACGCTAAGACCATCATTACGATGCTTGAGAACAAACAGTACAAAACCTTCGGAACGCAGTTGGCTGCTATCCTCATTGCAGTTTTTATCTGCTTCGCCGCTGGGGCTGATATCTTTGCCCTTATGGGTATTTCTTTCTCCGTTCACTGGCTGGGTACTCTGCTCACGGGGATCGTCATTTCCCGCGGTTCGAACTATGCAAGCGACCTCATCAAAAGGCTTCAAAACCCGGACATTGGGGAGATCGTTCTGGAGGATATCGTTGAAGCGGCAGATCCCGCAAACAAAGCTGCGGTACACATCAGCGGCGTGCCTCCGAATCCATGACAAAAGGGTGCAATGAAAGCGCTGCATGCTGCCTCATTCACACCCGTAAACAATCGTTTTTACACACTTTAAAAGGGCGTTTACATGGG
>DBFXIC010000314.1:0-4487 GCA_048455095.1 Anaeromassilibacillus sp. | reverse complement strand
GTACGTGCAGCGGCTGTCGGCGCAATTGATAAAGCGTATTCCACCAGCGCCTCCTCCGCTGCGTGCAGTGCTTCGCCCGCGCGGGCGTATTCTTCATTCAGTTCAGGAATACCCGGCAATGAATCGAATTCTTTGCACGCCATATCAAAAAGGGCTTCATCTTCGATTTTATAAAGACTGTCGGCTTCGGTTCCCTCGCTGTCCATAAGCCCACGGCCCTTTAAAAAGGATTTCTCGCGCGCCTCCATCTTCATTTCTACGCACCGCTTTGCCTGCTTTGCTTTTTCGTAGTCTCTCTGCTGTTTGTTCATTTTGGGCCTCCCATTTTTCTTTCGCATCGTTAAGTTACTCAACCTTTAAACATATTATAATTGAGTTTTAGAACTTTGTCAACCCTTTTTCATTCAAAACTGTTGCATTTCTCAACGTTGTGTGTTATCATTGGTTCAAGAAAGGATGGTGAAACAATGAATCAACGTATAAAAGAAGTTCGTCGTTCTCTCGGGTTGTCTCAAGAAGAATTCGGGCGACGCTTGGGAATTACAAAATCCGCAGTCAGCAGAATAGAAAGCAGTTCGAATGGAGCCTCGGGGCAAACAGTTAAATCGATTTGCCGTGAATTTAACATCGAATACGGTTGGCTTACTACCGGGCAAGGCGAAATGTTCGCCGAAAACGACGATCAGGTCACAAAGCTGGTTGACACCGTGCTGGCCGGAGAAAATGAATTTGCGCGGGCAATTTTTCGCGGGTTCGCTCAATTCAGCACCGAGGATTGGCAGCAGCTTCACAGCCTGATAAAAAAATTCCTCGGCGGGATGAACCCCGACGAGGTAAACACGTTGCCAGCAAGTAACGAAGAATAAAATAGTGGCCCCGTTTCAATGCAAAAGGCGGTGTCGTATGAATAAGCGCATAAAGCAGCTTCGTCTTGCCCTTGGATTGTCTCAAGGTGAATTGGGTCGTAAAATAGGTATAACTACATCGGCAATCAGTCGAATTGAAAGCGGTGAAAATTCCGCATCGACGCAAACCGTTATGTTAATTTGCCGTGAATTTAGCATCGACTACGATTGGCTCACCACCGGGCAAGGCGAAATGTTCACCAAAACCCATGGTTCAAACTTAAGTTCTTGCCCTTCTTCAAATAACAGTGTCTGCATAAATGAGCGATTAAAACAAATTCGCGAGCATTTGGGCCTTTCGCAAGAAGAATTTGGCTCAAAAATCGGAATAACCAAAAGTTCTGTTAGTTTATTGGAGCGCGAAAAAAATAATCCTTCGGAGCAAACCATAATGCTCGTTTGTCGTGAATTTAATATCGACTATGGCTGGCTTACTACCGGGCAAGGTGAAATGTTCATCGAAAACACCGAGCAAATCATAAAACTACTCGGCACTGTACCAGCAGACGCCATCGATTTTGCACGTTCCGTTTTTCGCGGATTCTCCCGGTTCAGTCCCGATGACTGGCGGCATTTTCATAACATGATGGGCAATTTTGGAGCATAAAGTCAAACAGCACAAGCTCTTTCTATCCAATAACCAATAAAACGGCAGCCACCCCAAAGGGCAAGCCGCCGTTTTCGCTCAACTGGAGCCATGTAAAATTATTGTTTGCGCATACCTGTATATTCGTTTTAGCTGTGCGAGGTTTGCAAGTTTCAAAAGCTCGTTAAGCACTTTACGATAATACTGCGCATCCAAAGCGCTCACCTCCTTGGATGCATTTTACCAGATATTTCCCGCTTTTTGGTGGTTTTGCGCCATATTTCCCGATTTCGGGAAATATACTGTGCATGTCCACCACGCTGCACTGTTATGTGTTATAATTCTGGTTGCATTATTTGTTCGGTGCGTCAAACAAATCTGTTATTTTAGTGCCCGTTGCGCGGGCTATCGCCTCCAACTGATCCAGGCGCGGCGACACTGTGCCGTTTTCGATGTTGTTCAACGTCGTTTTCCCTATCCCGGTAAGCGCTTCTAATTCTGTCAGAGTGAGGCCCGCGCGCCTACGGGCCTGCCAAGTAAATACTTGCAAATAAATTCACCGTGTTATTATCTCATGTTGCGCACGGTTGCGTGCTGGACAATATTTTCCGCTTTGCAGAAAAAGCCTCCGCGATTTTGTAGGAGCCTGACGGCAACAGGCGCGACAATATGATTGACGCACTCACCGAGGAAGAAGTGAAAGTGCTTTGCAAATTCCTGTTCGAGGGGCTACCCCGTAGAAAGCAACCAAGCGTTCCACGGCGGCGGCCGAAAACCGTTTCATAATAAAAACAAAAAGCCGCGCCCCCTGTTGGCGCAGGGAACGCGGCCGAAGCAATACAGGCAACACGGCAAAGCCGTGGCACAATATCACCCCACAAAGTATATTGTACCACGAAAACGCCGCGCTGCATAGTCTCTTGTACCTATTTTGGACAGCGAGGTGTTTTCTTTATGTCTTTTTTCACCTTCTCCACAGTGATTTTTACAGGCGTTCCCCGCCCTGAAATGATACGCGCCAGTTCTGCATATATCTTTACTGCATCCATTGCCGCGCCCCCTCTCTGTTGCATTCATACGCGGGCAGCGGCAGCGGTATGCGGAAGGAGGCGCGCGGCATGAATGTAATTCGCGGCGTGGGCTATATTCGCGTTTCTACCGCCGAGCAGGCCACACGCGGGCTGTCCCTCGATGCGCAGGAGGCCGAAATCCGCGCATACGCCAAAGCGCACGGCATAGAACTGTTTAACATTTATGTAGATGCCGGAATCACCGCGCGCAAGCGGCTGGATCGGCGCGAAGCATTCGGCCAGATGATGAAAGATGTAGATTCCGGGCTGATTGATGAAATTATCGTCATGCGTCTGGATCGCTGGTTCCGCAACATATACGATTATCATAAAATGATGAACGAGCATCTAATCCCCCACGGCGTAAACTGGAGCGCCGTAAAGGAAGATTACGACACCAAAACAACAAACGGGCGCTTGATGATAAATCTTCGTCTCGCAATTGCGGAGCAGGAATGCGACACGGACGGCGACCGCATCCGTGATATCCACGACAACCAGATCGCCAACGGTATATGGATCGGAGGCTGTGCGCCGCCCGGTTACCGCATCGAAAACAAGCGTCTGTCAATTGATCCCGACATGCAGCCCGCCGTTTCCTATTTCTTCGAGCGCCTGCTGTCCTGCGGAAGTGTTCGCCGCGCTATGCTCGATATGAACGAGCGTCACAACCTGCACTTTGAATATGGGCAAGCAATCCGAATGGCCCGCAGCACTACATATTGCGGCGTGCGGCGCGAAAACTACAATTATTGCCCCACGTATATATCGCAGGACGAGCATGCGCAAATCATGGCGGCTCTTGAGCATAACGTGCGCGTGCGCAGCGCCGATAACGCACGCATTCATATCTTTTCCGGGCTTCTTGTCTGTTCATGCTGTGGCCGTCGTCTGGCGGCCAATACCGTTCGCAAAAAGTCCGTCACGTGGACAGCATACCGATGCCACCGCGCTTTCGGGGATCATGTTTGCGACAACCGCCATCTTGTTGACGAAAGAAAGGTCGAGGCTTGGCTGCTGGATTATCTTGAAAACGGGCTGTCCGACTACATCGTTTCCGCAAGTGTGGCCGATGCACAACCCGTTGTGGTTGACAATACCGCCGCGATCCGCGAACGGCAGGAACGTGTAAAAGAACTGTTCATCAATGGCTTTATAGACTTGCAGGAGTACAAACGGAGAGCCGCCGAACTGGAAGCGAAAATCCAAGTACCGGAAAAGCAGCAGCCGCGCAGCATGGAAAAGCTGAAAAGCCTTTTGGAACGCGGCGTGCGCGCCATCTACAACGATCTTTCGCGCGGAGAGCGTCAAGAGTTCTGGCGCTCAATTATACGGGAAATCCCCGTGAACAACGGCGCTGTATCAGGCGACCCGATTTTTTTATAATTTGCCGTTGTACTTTCTACGTGCGTGACACCAACGCCACAAAGAACACGGCCGCCGCGCTGCCGGACGTCATCCGCTGGTTCAAAAACGCAGGCTACCGCTTTGACACCGTGGATCATTTGGAAAAAAAGATATAATCCGCCTTTGTGCATGCCTGCTGTGGACAAAATACGGCCCGAATATGAAAAAAATGCAAATTTTAATGCAAAAAGCCTGAAAATCCGTTGTGAGAATTGTAAAAAGGCACAAGATATTGTATACTGAATGTGTTTCGTATCTTGCAGCGGAAAGGGCGTGCGCGCGTGTTCGGTTATGTTTTGCCCCTGACAGCAGAGCTGAAGGTGCGCGAGTGGCACGCCTACCGCGCCTATTACTGCGGCCTGTGCAAGGAGCTGAAGTGTGAATATGGCTTTTTGTCCCGTTTTCTGCTGAATTACGACCTTGTCCTGCCGGCTCTGCTGGCGGACGGTATGGCGGGCACGCAGGCGCGTATGTGCCCGGAGCGCTGCATGGCCAACCCGGTGGAAAAACGGCCGATGT
>DBFXIC010000313.1:0-3000 GCA_048455095.1 Anaeromassilibacillus sp. | reverse complement strand
CTTCATCTGATAGGGAATCTCATACAATTTGCTGTCCACATAATAACTGCGGCTCAGCTCCATCAGAACCGGGTTGGTATCTTTTTCATAATCAGCCTCTTTGACCAAATCCTCCAGACACAGAATGCGTTCACCATAGTTGCTTTTGTTCTGCGCGCCATCAAACATGTCCACTTGCTGATCGGCGTCCAGCGCGGGAATCAGGCCTTCCTTTATACCTTTGCGGCCTTTGAATTGCAAGTCTACAGTAGCGCCAGTTTCCTCTTCGAAGGCTTTCACCGCCTCCGTAATCACCACGCCCTGCGGCTCGGTAGCCTCCCAGTTGGACCAGTACACCAGCTTAACGCCCTCGAACTGCTTTTCGACCGTTTCGCCTCCGCTTGCTGAAGCGGATGTGCTTCCCGACACCGCGGAGCCGGCAGCTGTGCTGGATGTATCAGACGAACTACCGCTGCATCCCGCGAATAAAGTTAGGCTTAAGGTGCCGCAGACAACTAGGCTACTCAGTCTTTTCAGTGCTTTCTTCATTTTTTTACCTCCATTGATATTATATTATTCGAGCGTTCAAAAAAGCTCAAATTACTATGTAAAACGACATCGATGGGACAGTCGATGCGAAGAGGAGGTTCTATATTCTTTACCATACGATCTACCAAAATATTCAGACCAGTATAGCCTTTCATGTAAGCCGCCTGATTGATCACTGCTTTCAGACGCCGTTCTTTCAATAAACACGTTGTAATACCATTTAAATCAGTGCCTACGACGGATACCTGGTGCTCCATTCCAGCTTCACGTACTGCCTGCACCATCGGCAGGTTATCGTGAGATGTCAATGCATAACATGCTACTGTATCAGGATATTGCCTCAACGCCCGAAGTATCTCCCGGAAGATCATTTCATCTGAACCGGGACCATTGAAGTAGCCTTCCACCATATGAATTTTCAACGTTGGTTTTCTTTCAGACAAATAGTGAACAAAACTGTTCACCTTATTAATGTGAGTTTTTGAATCCAAGCGTCCGCTGGAGAGCAATACACTGCCTGTCTCCGGTGTAATCAATTCTATGAACTCACCAGCTATACAACCTATGGTTTTCTCGTTCGACGGAATACAGTACAACCCTTCTGGCTCCTTAAGCTCATCATCGATCACAACAGTTACAACGCCTTGGGCAACAAGCCGTTGGAGTTGCATAAGAACTCTCGGCTGGCGCGTGTAAGAAAATGTTATCACACCACCATATTCATCATTTCCATCAGCAATCTGTTTGAGAAGTTCATGCTGATGTGCTTCATCCGTGCATATAATCTTTTCCACTTCTACATTCAGGCCTTTTACTTCCTTTATACTGGCTTCTAGGCCTTTCCAAATATAGGAAAAATACAAATCATTATCCTGCGGCAAAATTGCCGCCACACGGCATGTTTTTCTTTTTAAGGAGGCTGCCGCATAATTTATTTCATACCCCATTTCCTCTGCGGTCTGTAATACCTTACGGCGCAGTTTTTCGCTGACACCATCTTTCCCAGACAGAGCACGATGAACCGACACGGAGGAGACGTTTAATTTCGCTGAAATATCTTTAATCGTAATCGGATTATTGTTTTTCAAATGCAACTCACTCGCCATAAGCAAATCGCCCTCCTCGCAGTAGAATCGTTTAATTCTCTTGAATTCGCTGTTTCCGCTTATCTTTTTTATCCAAGGTGCAATATGGACGCGCCCTTAGATTTCGTTTGCGTTATCGTTTACGTTATCGTTTTCAAATTAATAATAGCTAATTTTTTTCCCCGAGTCAATGTCCAATTTGCAAAATATTTATTGCTGATTTTCGTCACATACGCCAAGGTCTCAGTTATTTTCTTGACGCTAGACTTTCATCATCTTTCCTATCCCCATGCCTTTTGTTCCTCATAAAGGCTTTAGGGACAGCATGTCGTAGTCCACCCATTATCGTTTTCATCGAAAGCTTTGGTCTAGTATATTTAAACAGTACAGTATGCCGTCACACCTATGCATTGCCTTTTAGCCGCACCTTAAAGTGTAAGTAACTTCCCGCATTATTTGTTCGTGCTACTGTGACGAAAGCATTCTCTCTGCTACTGAACCGAATGGTAGGCCGCGCTGGGATCCCAGCTGCTCTCTTAGAAAAGTTCTTTGAGACATCTTTTAAATAGAAACCGGCGACTGTACCTTGGCATTTCCCGCGGCGATCTCTTTTTTGAATCAATTCTTAAGCATCGCACCGCTGTTGAACGTTCCATCAACACATTCAAAGACACACGTGGCGGCCACCAAAGTCGGCCTTTTCCTTGCCGGTATCGTTCAACTTCTTTGCGTCCTGCTTGCTGACAAATTACATGACGCTAAACTCGCTCGCATGCCCCGCAGGCCCATCATTTCCCGCACAATGCGGTCCGAGCTTTTTACCAGCCCCACAAGGACCATCATGTTGAAGATTATTTTCGCCACATAGGTCCAAACCATCGAAACCGCTGAGCCTGATGGCACCGCGGGCGACCCGCTGCCCATATATGCGGAAAAAATCAGACAGGACAGCACGATGACCGCACCTTGCAGACACACGCCCACATATCCCTTGAGGAACGCTTTTCCCGTGGCCGCCGTCTCGCTGCTGCCAAACGCCGCGATGGACACCGGGGCCAAAGCCGCGTAAATATATATTTTGAAAAAACGGCTATACACTGTCATGATCAGGATAAAGGAAAGCACGGTAATGAACAGGCAGGCCAAAATCGTCACGAGCCACAGCGGGAGGGACGCGAGAAAGCCCACGTTTCCGATGGCCGCGCTGATCTCGCCGGGCAATGCGCCCACGTCGCCCGCCATACCGCCCATCTGCCCGGCCACCGTGCTTACAACGCCGCCGCATATATCGAACACGGCCAGCATCAGAGGCATACAGTAGGTGACGGCGGCTTTTGCCGCCACAAAATGCAGGAAATACCGCAAAGCCGCCTCCGGGCGGCGCAGC
>DBFXIC010000312.1:0-7252 GCA_048455095.1 Anaeromassilibacillus sp. | reverse complement strand
CCGAGAAATTTGATCGCGCTCTCCGCGACGCCGCCCTGTGCGCTCGGGTTTGCCAGCGCCAGTTGCAGGCTGGTGACACAATATGTAAACAAATCCCCCAAGCTGGCGGCCAGGAAGACGGTCAACTTGCGGTTCCAGTGGCACTTTTTCCCAAACCTCCAAAGTCCCCAGCTGAGTAAGGGGCCCGCAATCGCCATGCTGAAAGTATTTGCCCCCAGGGTAGTCAGACCGCCGTGTGCAAGAAGGATTGCCTGGAAAAGCAGCACGATGATTCCCAGCACACTGGCGGCTGCCGGACCGAACAACATTGCAGCCAGCCCCGTGCCGGTCATATGGCTACAGCTTCCGGTGACCGAGGGAATTTTCAAGGAAGAAATCACAAAGATGAACGCGCCGGACATGGCCAGCAAAAGCAACGCCCTGCGCTGCTCGTTCACGATGCGACGGATGGAAATGAGGCCCGCTACCAAGAAGGGAATGCTGATCACGCCCCATAAGATGCAGTGAACCGGTGGCAGATAGCCCTCCATAATGTGCATGGCGGATGCGACATTGGGTACACAAAGCGCGGCGCTGAACACAGCGGACAGGGCCAAAATACGTTTTTCGTTTTTGGTCATTGGATGATGCCTCCTCATTTTGTTGCTGCGCGCCATAAAAAAAGAGCGTATCCGGTTTGCTCCACGCAAAGCAGATAGGCTCCAACTGACAAAGCTGTACACTTAGGGCGCACAGTTTGTATTTCATGCGCACGTTTGAGCCGTCCGGCGCATGGTTTCTGCCAATGGCAGTATTCCTCGACAGGCAGGTCTTCCGGCTCAGGTGTCAGCATCCCGGCCAGGCCTTCCCGCGTGTACCCGCAGTGGCGTCTTTGACCGGGACTCGTACCTTTACGGCGGCGGTCCCGCATGGGCATTTCACCCATTTCCCTATTCTCCTATCTCTTTACAGAGGCAGGCACCTGTCAATGCTTTGTCAGTTTTCAGTGTAGCACAAAATAGGGAGCTTGTATATCCAAAATTTAGAAAAGAAACGTTGAAATAGAGCGGCTATTTACAGGTCGACAAAACCTATTTGTATTTCAATGAAAACCGGATGGATTTTCCGCCATATATCAAGATACATATCCAAGGGCCGCTTGGAGGGCCCCATTTGGATTGCCTTGCAGAAGCAGAGTATGATGTCTTGCAGGGATAACGCAAGAGAAAGATGGATATATTGAAGAATATAGGGAAAATCGCCTGGTGGGTATTGCAAAATGGACAGAAAAGGTATACAATAAATATATCGAAAGTTAGCCAAAGCTAACTAAAAAGGAGTGACTCACATGAAACAGAATAAAAAGCTTGTACTGCTTCGCCACGGCGAGAGCGAATGGAACCGCCTGAACCTGTTTACCGGCTGGACGGACGTGGACCTTTCCGAGACGGGACGCAGGGAGGCGGCGCAGGCGGGCGTCGCGCTAAAAGAGGCCGGATATGATTTTGATATCTGCTATACCTCCTATTTAAAGCGTGCAATCCATACGTTGAACCTGGCGCTGGAACAGTTGGATCGTGAGTGGCTTCCGGTTGAAAAGACCTGGTTGCTCAACGAACGGCATTACGGTGCCTTGCAGGGACTGAATAAGGCGGAGACAGCGCAGAAATACGGTGAAGATCAAGTGAAGATCTGGCGCCGTTCGTTCGATATACAGCCTCCGGCCCTGGAGGAAAGCGACGAACGCAATCCGCGGGGACAGGCGCAGTATCGTGAGGTAGACCCAAAGCGCCTGCCGCTCACAGAGAGTCTCAAGGATACGATTGCCCGCGTCATTCCATTTTTTGAGAGCGAAATCCGCCCTCGCATGGAGGCGGGCGAGCGGGTGCTGATCGCGGCGCATGGGAACTCTTTGCGCGCGCTGATCAAATATTTTGACCAGCTTTCTGAGGAAGAGATCGTGGAAGTGAATATCCCAACTGCGGTGCCGCTTGTGTATGAGTTTGCGCCGGATTTTACCGTTTTGAATAAAGCGTATTTGGGGGATCAGGATGCAATCGCCGCCAAAATGCAGAGTGTAGCAAATCAGGGAAAGGCCGGCAAATAAAAAATAAGACTTTTCAGGTGCTTTGGCCCGGATAAATTCCCACAAACCCGGCTGCCCTATATTTTTGACGCACCGTGCCTCGGATAGGAATCATACCTCTAAATCGAGCGCAATAAAACATGTTCAAAGGATTCTGAAACCATTTTTCGAGTGGTGTAACCCATCTTTGTGGGCGTCTAAAGGGAATCACGCTGGTCTAATCGGCCAAAAGATAAGCCGCTGCCATGCAACACCGCATGGCAGCGGCTTTTTTATGTGGGAGAGCGGGGACGCCTGCCGGACGCAAAGCGCCCGGCACTTCCGGCCTTAGCCGGAAGGAACTGCGGAGTATCCGCTGTCCTGCGTCCCCGGAAAGCCGCAACCTGCACAGTTTTCGCCTGTGACAAAGGCGGATTCTTTTATTGTCATTCCCGGGCAAAAATAGTATAATATACAAATATTGGCGGAAATGCGTATGGGTGCGCGGCCTTCGGCCATAATGAAAGAAGAGAATGAACGGCCTGTGCGCCGTATGGTTTTTTAATCAACGACATCGAAGAAAAGAGGATGGTTTCATGGGCCAGATAGAGTTTCTGCCGGTGCTGCTCGGCAGCGATGTGAATGTGTACGGCATGGCGCGGTCCTTCCATGAGGCGTATGGCATCAAAAGCGTTGCGGTGGGCAAGGGAAGGCTGAACGCCACTTCCAACAGCAAAATCGTCACGGTGGAGTGCGTGGAACCGAATTTGGAGGACGACGCTGTTTTCTGCAAAACTTTGATTGATTTTGCGGGGCGCTATCCGCACAAGACGTTGTTGCTGGTGCCCTGCGGCGATAATTATATCAAATTACTGGTGCGTAATCAGGACAAGCTGCGCCCGTATTATCGTTTTGAATGCATCGACGAGCCACTTTTGATGCGCCTGAGCATCAAAGAGAGCTTCTATCAGGTTTGTGAGGAGCACGGGTTCGCGTTTCCCAAAACCACCACCTGCTCTTATGAAACGTATAAGCATGTGGAGCTTCCGTTTGATTTTCCGGTGATCATCAAGCCGAGCAATTCCGTGGCCTATTGGAATTGCCATTTCCAATATAAGAAGAAGGTCTTTGTGGCGGAGAATCGCCAGGAATTTGACGCAATTTTGGATGCCATCTATGGGTCCTCCTATCACGATCACCTGATTTTACAGGAGTACATTCCGGGTGACGACAGCAATATGCGTGTGATGAACTGCTACTGTGGCAGAGACAAGAAAGTCAGGCTGATCTCATTGGGCCATGCGCTTTTGGAGGAGCATTCCCCCGAGGGAATTGGCAGTTATGCTGCGATCATTAGCACGCACGACGACGCCCTTTCCGAGCAGATGCGCTCATTCCTGGAGGGGATCGGCTATATTGGATTTGCGAATTTTGATATGAAATTTGATCCACGCGACGGGAAGTACAAGCTCTTTGAAATGAATCTACGCCAGGGCAGAAGCAGTTTTTACGTGACCGCAGCGGGATACAATATGGCGAAGTGTCTGGTGGAGGATGTTCTGGAACAGAAGGACTTGCCCTTGACGGTCGCGACGAACGAAGTGCTTTGGAGTATCATTCCGAAGGACGTCATTTTTAAGTACGTAAAGGACGAAGTACTCAAAGAAAAAGCACGCGCGCTCATCAAGGCGGGCAAGTATTGCCAGTCGATGCAGTATGGGCCGGATCGCAATCTCAAGCATGAATGGGCGTTTTTTCTCAATCAGATGAACTACCGCAAAAAATACAAGAAATGCTTTGGTAATAAGGGGCTGCATGAATGAAGACATTGGGTGTCATCGGCGGGCTTGGGCCCATGGCCACCGCCTATTTCCTGCGCCGCATTGTGGAAATGACGGACGCGAAGATAGACCAGGAGCATTTGGATGTGATCGTGTTTAACCGGCCTTCCATCCCAGATCGCACGGCGTATATCCTGGATCGTACAAAGCCCTCGCCGTTGCCGCCGATCATCGACGCGGCCCAAAAGTTGGAACAGCTGGGAGCCTGCTGCATTGCGATCCCGTGTATTACGTCGCACGCGCTCTTTGAGGAGTTTTCCGCTTTAGTGCAGATCCCCTTTGTCCATATCCTGCGGGAGACAGCTCGCCATCTCAGGGAAAACGGCGTGAAAACGGCAGGCATTTTGGCGACCACGGGTACGGTGCGCGCTTCTCTGTTTCAGGATGCGCTGGCGGAACAGGATGTCCGGTGTGTGTTGCCAGACGAGGAGAATCAACAGCGCGTGATGAGTCTGATTTATGACGATTTCAAAGCGGGCCGTCCGGTGGAGCTCGAAAAATTTTATCGGGCGGCGGACTCCGTGCGCCGGCAGGGGGCGGAGTGCGTCATTCTGGGCTGTACGGAGCTTTCGCTCATCAAGCGGGATTTTTCCGTTGGCGCGGGCGTTTTAGATGCCTTGGACGTGTTGGCTAGGGCGTGCATCAAGCGGTGTGAAAAGCCTCTGCGTCCTGAGTTTGAACAGTTGATTACGAAATAACGGGGAGGCCAATCGTTTCCCCTTCAACCGATGCATAGAAAAGGAGGCTTTGCCCATGTGCGGCTTCGTTGGATTTTTTACAAACGGCTACGGCGGCGACCGGAACGCGGTGATCAAGGCGATGGCGGACCGGATTGCGCACCGCGGGCCGGATCAGGACGACTATTATGTGGACGCGGATATTGCACTCGGCTTTCGCCGCCTGAGCATCATCGATCTGGAGGGCGGCTCTCAGCCCATCCTGAACGAAGATGGGACGATGGCGCTGGTGTTCAACGGCGAGATCTACAACTTTCAGGAGCTGCGCAAGGATCTTGTGGCGAAAGGTCATGCGTTTAAAACCTCCACGGACTCCGAGGTGCTGCTGCATGGATACGAAGAATACGGCGCAGATTTTCTGCAAAAGCTGCGCGGTATGTATGCGTTTGTCATTTGGGACAGCAAAACGAAAAAGCTTTTTGGCGCACGGGACATTTTTGGTATAAAGCCCTTTTATTACTACCAGAAAGACGGTAATTTCCTGTTCGGTTCGGAGGTCAAGAGCTTTTTAGAGCATCCGGCGTTTCGTCCGGAGCTGAACGAAGAGCGTCTGCCGGAATACATGTGTTACTCCTACATCCCGGATGAGGAAACCATGTTCCGCAATGTATATAAGCTCTTGGGTGGCCATTATTTTGAATATCAGGGCGGCCAGCTCAGCATCCGCAAATATTACGATATTCAGTATCGGATCGACGAATCCAAGTCGTTGGAGGATTGGGAAGATCTGATCACGAAAGAGTTCACCAAAAGTGTGGAAGCTCACCAGATCAGCGACGTGGAGGTTGGCTGTTTCCTGTCCAGCGGTGTGGATTCCAGCTATGTAGTGCGCGAGGTCTCCAAAGTTACGAAGGATGTCAAGACATTCTCCGTGGGGTATGAGGAGGAAAAATACAGCGAATTGCCGTATGCGCAGGATTTTTCCAATGTGATCGGCGTGCAGAACATCAGCAATAAAGTGAGCGCTGACGAGTTCTTTGAGGCGAACAAAGCGATTCAGTACTACATGGACGAGCCGCTGCCGAATCCCTCTGAGGTGCCGCTCTATTTCCTGGCACAGAACGCCCGAAAATATGTAAAGGTGGTGCTCTCCGGAGAGGGTGCAGACGAGTTGTTCGGCGGCTATCCGATGTATCTTGCAGGCATGCATTTTGAGAAATACCGGAAGATTCCAAAGGGACTGCGCCGGGCCGCCGCCTCTGCCGCGAAGAAACTGCCGAATTTTAAGGGAAAAAACTTTATTGTGCGCGGAGGGTTGGAGCCATACCAGCGGTTTATGCGCAGCAATTTTGTGTTTACCTACGGAGATGTCAATCAATATTTGAAAAAAGACTATCATCAAAAGGACCCTGTCCTGTATGCAAAACCGTATTTTGACAAGGTGAAAAATTTGGACGAGCCAACGCAGCTGCAATATGTGGACATCCACACGTGGATGCTATTTGACATCCTGCAAAAGGCCGACCGAATGAGCATGGCGAACTCACTAGAATTGCGCGTGCCGTTCCTCGATAAAGAAATGCTGGAACTGGCGATGCGGATTCCCTCCCGATACCGTGTGCATGGCGACGTGACGAAAGTCGCTCTGCGCGGTGCGGCGATCAAGCAACTTCCGGAGCGCACCGCGAACAAGAAGAAACTGGGCTTCCCGGTTCCGCTGAACGATTGGCTGCGTATGGACAAATATTACAATATGGTCAGGGAAAAGTTTGAAGGGCCGGTGGCGGCACAATTTTTCAATCAGCAGGCGATTATGCGGTTGCTGAATGACCATAAGGCGGGAAAAGCAGCCAATATGCAGAGAATCTGGTCGGTATATTCGTTTATCTTGTGGTACGAGCAATTTTTTGTGCTGGCGAAGTAAAGCCATGGTACAATAAAATTGAAAAGATTGATTACAATAGACAAAGCAGCCTCTGGGATATGACCCCAGAGGCTGCTTTGCTGAAAGGGTTATTACAAGTAAACGGGTAAAACGGTTTTCAGAAGGTCTCTTTCTGAAAGGCTTATCTTCCACAAGGCCCTTGACAAATAAACAGTTTAAAACCATTCTCCAATCGTCATGGTGCCATATTTGATCGGGCGCATGGCATCTTTCGCTCCTACGGCGATTCCTTTTTCCAGCTTAATACAAATGGAACTGGTATTTCTATGAATTCTCAGCAGGCGTGTTCGGCACTTATGAATGCAGGCTGCAAATTACGGCTGTGACGAACATTTTTTATAGGATTAAAAAAGTGATTTTTATCACTTTTACTTGCAGCCCAATGATGATGAAGCAGGAAGCCCCCGGCCACTGGCCGGGGGCTTCCCTTATCAGGAGACGCTCTCCATCTTTTACCTGTTCTGTAATTCCCTTTGATCGCCCGACACAAACCGGGAGTGTGTTCTTTCTGTCCGGCCAACGTTCGGCCTATTTCCTACAGAAAGCCCGGGGCGGGCTGTGCGTCCAGGCTCAGCCTGGTTAGCCAATCGTCACGGTGCAATGCTTCACTGCGTTCTGGCCTGCCAGCGTGGTATACACGCCCGTGCTCTGGCCCGGTGTGCCAACCGCATACACTCTGTAGTAACAATCGTTGCCGATCTTCGCTACAAACTGCGTCTTGAGCACATCGCCATTGCCCACTGTG
>DBFXIC010000311.1:0-9633 GCA_048455095.1 Anaeromassilibacillus sp. | reverse complement strand
GCCTTTCAATCCGCCGAGGATTTTCTGGCTATTTGTCATTATCTCTTATTTTTCGTCATATTGCAAGATGCGGAATCGATTCTGAACGCTTGAAGTTCCGCAGAAACTGCGCAAATTTTTTCGCGATCCTTCCGACCGTCTGTCTCAATACCGCCCGATAAATCGACCCCTGCCGGACGTACCGATTCCATCGCTTCCCGAAGATTTTTCGCATTCAGCCCACCTGCGAGAAAAAAGGGTTTTTGCGGTTTTGCGTCTCGAATCACATCCCAGTTGGCCACCTTGCCGGTTCCGCCGTAGGAGGCGGGGGAAAAGCTATCCAGAAGAAGCAAATCCACCGGGAGAAGCTCCGCTCTGCGGATGCTCTCTACATCCGTGACGCGGACAGCTTTCCAAATAGGCAGCGCTGTGCGTATATGCAATGCCTCGATATAGCGGGCATCCTCATCCCCGTGGAGTTGTAGCGCATCCAGTCCGACCGCTTGTGCGATTTGTAGCAGATGGTCGAGAGGTTCGTTAACGAACACACCGACGGTTTGAATACCCGAATGCAACTTTCCGGAGAGCGCCGCCGCTTGCTCTATTGTCACCTGCCGTTTGCTCTTGGCAAAGACAAAACCGATATAATCCGGCGGGAACTCGTTGACATAAGCGACATCCTCCGGGCGGCGGATGCCACATAGCTTCAACTTCATACGCCGTCCCTCAGTTCGCAAAGAGAACGTCCAATATCGCCGCTGCGCATGAGAGTTTCTCCGATTAGCACCGCGTCCGCGCCGTGCCCGCGCACGGTTTTCATATCATTGTTTGTACGTATGCCGCTTTCAGAAATAAGGATACGATCTTTTGGTACCAGGGGGGCGAGACGTTCCGTCACGGATAAGCTGACTTCAAAGGTTTTCAGATTGCGGTTATTGATGCCGAGAAGGTCGCTTCCCGCGTTTAATGCGGACGTAAGTTCATCTTCATTGTGTACCTCTGTGAGGCAGGCAAGGCCCAAACTGTGGGCGATTTCCGCAAAAGCCGCTAGCGTTTTGGTATTCAGCAGCGCGGCGATCAGCAGGATGGCGTCCGCGCCTATGACGCGCGCTTCATAGATTTGGTAGGGATCGATGAAAAAATCCTTGCGCAGGATGGGAAGATCTACCGATTCCCGGATGGCGCGTAGATAATCGCTTTTTCCCTGGAAATAGTACTCCTCTGTCAGGACAGACAGCGCGTTCGCGCCATTCTGCTCATATGCCTTTGCAATTTCTACGGGATGAAAATCTGCGCAGATCAACCCTTTAGAGGGGGAGGCTTTTTTCACTTCCGCGATGACGGCCATCCGGCTGCCGCGCAGGGCCGCAGCAAAATTTTTTGACGGCTCTGCGCGGCTTTCGGCAAGTGCCTTGACCGCTTCCAGCGGCACAGCAGCTTTTTCTCGAGCAAGCTGCTCTTTCCGTTTTGCAACAATGTCGTCTAAGATCATGGAGGTCTCCTCAATTCATAGTGTTGGTGAAGTCTTTAAAGGCAGTTAACTTTTCCAGAGCTCTGCCGGAGTCGATGGATTCTTTGGCGAGCGCGATGCCCGCTTCAATGCTTTCCGCCCTGCGGATGGTATAGAGTGCACATCCGGCGTTCAACAGGACGATGTCTCTGCGGGGGCCGGGTTTTCCGTTCAAAATATCCAAAGTAATCTGCGCGTTTTCCTGTGCCGTACCGCCGACCACAGCACTCAGATCCGCCAGTTCCATTCCGTAATCGCGCGGGTCGAGATCGTACTTGATGAGCTTGCCGTCACGGATTTCGCAGACGCGTGTGGTATTGGAAATCGTGATCTCGTCCAGTCCATCGTTGCCGTGGACGAGCATCGCGCCCTTGATGCCGAGATTCATTAATACGCGCGCCATAGGTTCCATCAGTTCTTCGTCGTATACGCCGAGCAGGATGTAATCCGCCTGTGCCGGGTTGGCAAGCGGCCCGAGAATGTTGAACACAGAGCGCACACCGATCTCTTTACGGGGGGCTGCGGCGAAACGCATGGAGCCGTGGAAGGACTGCGCGAACAGGAAGGAGAGCCCGCAGGCGTTCAGGCTTTGCATCGCCTGGTCGGGCGTCATGGCGATCTTGACGCCAAGCGCTTCCAACACGTCCGCCGCGCCGCTCTTGCTGGAAACACTGCGGTTGCCGTGCTTGGCAACGCGTGCACCCGCGCCCGCCGCGACAAATGCGGAAGTGGTGGAAATGTTAAATGTTCCCACCATGTCGCCGCCCGTCCCTACGATATCGATGGAGTCGGCGCATCCGGGCATGGGCTGGGCCTTCTGGCGCATTACACGCGCAAAACCGGTGATCTCCGGGATGGTTTCGCCCTTCATGCGCAGGGCTGTTACAAAGGAGCCGATCTGTGCATTTGTCGCGCCGCCGGACATGATACAGTCCATGGCTTCCACCGCTTCGTCTTCGGTTAGGTCGTCGCCCTCGATGATTTTAAAGATATACGGCTTCAAAATATTGCGCTGTGCAGGAGGAACAGCCGAGGCGGTGCGGCCCGTAATAGGCAGGTGTGCGATGTGGTCGCAGAAATTTTCCAGAACCTTCACTCCGCATTCCGTCAGGATGGATTCCGGATGGAACTGCACGCCGTAGGTGGGATGCTCTTTATGGGAGAAAGCCATGATCTGGCCGTCCGTGTCCTCCGCAATGATCTTCAGGCAATCCGGCAAGGAGGCCCGGTCGACAATCAGGGAATGGTAGCGGCCCACGGCCACTTTTTCCGGCAGTCCGGAGAAGAGCGGGCTTTGGGGAAGGAGGACAATATCGCTGGCCTTGCCGTGCATCGGCTCCTTGGCATGCACGGTTTTTCCCCCAAACGCCTCGCCGATCGACTGATGCCCCAGGCAGACGCCAAGGATCGGGATTTTTCCGCTGAACTTCTGAACAGTGGCGACAGAGACGCCGGCGTTCGCCGGATAGCCGGGGCCGGGAGAGATGATAATTGCCTGCGGCGCAAGGGCTTCGATCTCTTCCAACGTGATTTCGTCGTTGCGCTTAACGAGGATGTCCTGATAAAATTTGCCGATTGTTTGATAGAGATTATATGTGAATGAATCGTAGTTGTCGATGATCAGAATCATGGCTGTTTCCCTGCCTTTCTCAAAGGTTACACGCCTGTTCGATGGCGTTGATGACCGCGCGGGCCTTGTTTTCGCTTTCTTCAAATTCTTTTTCCGACACGGAGTCGGCCACAATACCGCCGCCCGCCTGTACATATGCCCGGTTGTTTTTGAACAGCACGGTGCGGATGGCGATGCAGGTGTCGATATTGCCGTCGAAGCCGAGATAACCGACGGTACCGCCGTAAAGGCCGCGTTTGGTGGTTTCCAGTTCGTCAATGATCTCCATGGCGCGCACCTTCGGTGCACCGGAGAGCGTGCCGGCGGGGAGGACGGAGAGCAATGCGTCCAGGGCAGTTTTGTCGTCCCGCAGCATGCCCTTTACATCGCTCACGATGTGCATGACCTGGGAGTATCGTTCCACCTTCATGAAGCTGGTGACCTCCACTGTGCCGAACTTGGAAACCTTGCCGACGTCGTTGCGGCCCAGATCCACCAGCATCGTGTGCTCCGCCTTCTCCTTTGGGTCCTTTAAAAGATCGCGTTCTAGCTCCTTATCCTGCGCCTCGGTCAATCCGCGCTTGGCTGTGCCCGCAATTGGCTTTGTGGAGACGATGCCCTTTGTCACGTTGACGAGCATCTCCGGGGAAGCGCCCACGATTTCGTAATCCTTGAGTTTGAAATAATAGAGATAGGGGGAAGGATTTGCGGAGCGCAGGCAGCGATAAACATCGAAGGCATCCGGCGGGTTCGGCACTTCCAGCCTGCGGGAAAGCACGACCTGGAAAATATCTCCGTCTTTGATGTACGCCTGCGCCTTGCGGATGTTTTCCAGATGCTGTTCTTTGGTGATGTTCGTTTCAACCACCGGGGAGGTGTGCTTCTTTACGGGACGCGGCTTCGGTGTGTAGTTCTTGAGATAAGCGCCCAATTGTTCTGCATGTTTCTCGCACGCGGTATATTGTTCCGCCGCGTCTCTATCATGAGAGATGTTCTGGATGACCACGGTTTTATTGCTCAGGTGGTCGAACGCCACCAGCTGGTCATAGAGGAAGAGGTGGCAATCCGGGAGGTCCAGGTCGTCCTTTGGCGGATGAATCAGCTTTTTCTCCATATACCGCACGGTGTCATAGCCAAAATAACCTACCAGGCCGCCGGTCAGCTTTGGGCGGTTCGGAAAGCTGGGCGATTGATAGTGGTTTAAAATATTTGTCAAAAAGGCAATTGGATTGTCGATCAGTGTGGATTGCTCCCTGCCATTCTCACAAATAACCGCTGTGCCGTTCTTGATCCGGATTTCCATCTTTGGATGGATACCGATGAAAGAGTAGCGGCCCCACTGGGTGTTATCGACACTCTCTAAAATAAAACAGGTGTCGCTTTGATCCTTGAGTGCATTGAAGATGTGTATGGGGGTCATGGAATCGGACAGGACTTCGTGGAAAACTGGCACAACGTCGTATTCCTTTAACAGTTCCTGCACTTCGGTGATAGCGGGATACAGCATACTCTCATTCTCCTTTAGCAACATGATTATTTTTGCAAACAAAAAGAGCCTACCGTCCGCATGGGACGATAGACTCGTGGTGCCACCCAAATTCCGGAACAAAATGTTCCGCTTTCACAGGTACGCAGCAAAATCGACGAAGGTACGCAGCTTTTGCATCAATACCCTTTCCCTTAACGCGGGATAACGGCGGTGGTTACTTGGAAAACCTTTCTCCACGCTCCTCACAAACCCATTCGCCTGCATCGTATGCACCGGCTTTCCACCAGCCGCCGGTTCTCTGCGCCACCGTTTTACAGGGTACTCACTTTTGCTCTTTGGATTTCTGTTTTTTAATTTGGTGACATTATACGCCGGTAAAGCAAAATTTGTCAAGAGGTTTTGTAAAAAAAGTTTCATGATTTTTAGTGGTAAAGCGTCACCTCAGCGATCGACCACATCAATATGAAGATTTTCCAAAAGGTCAAATGCTTTTTCCTGCATGGAGGAATCGTTGCTGGCAACGCACTGTGCATCCACCAAAATCTGCGCTTCCGGCTGGACGGCTTTGGCGAGCACCGCGTTGGAGACCACGCAGATATTGCTGACAACGCCCACCAGCTCAATGACATCATACCGTTTTTCCTCCAAATAGTGCAACAGGTCGATACTGCCAAAGGTGTTTTTCTCGAAGAAGGTGCAATAGGCCAGCTGATAGCGCAGGCGGCCGTGGAGCTGCCAGCCCTCCGAACCGCACAGGCAATGGGGGACAGGCAGCTTTTTTCCCTCCTGGGTGTCGAGATAGTCCTCCCCGTGGGTGTCCATGGTATAGACAACGTCGTCTCCCGCACGGAGGTAAGCATCAATTTTGTCGTGCAGCTTGGGCTCCAGTGCTTCCGCCTCTGGGAAACCGAGGGAACCGGTCACAAAATCGTTTTGATAGTCCACCACGATCAAAAGTTTTTTCATTTTTTGCCCTCCTTTTTTGCTTGAACAGCCGCTTCCTTCGCGTATTGACAGAATTCCTGCATACAGCAGTTTTCGCATTTTGGCTTACGTGCGTCGCACACGGCGCGCCCGTGCAGGACCAGACGATGACAAAAGTCGTTGGCTTCGTCCATCGGCAGCACTTCCCGGAGCTGTTTTTCTACCTTGAACGGGTCCTTTCCCTCGCTCAGGCCCAGCCGTCCGCAGATGCGGATACAGTGGGTGTCCGTCACAACGGCGGGCTTGTGATAGATATCGCCCACCACGAGGTTGGCGGTCTTGCGGCCCACACCGGGGAGCTTGGTCAATTCTTCTACGGTATCGGGCACAACGCCGTTGTAGTCGCTGCGCAGCTTATTGCACATAGCAAAGATATCCCGGGCTTTTGTCTTATACAAGCCGCAGGAACGGATGATTTCCTCGATGTCCTCCACCGGGCCATCGCAGAAGGCATCCAATGTGGGAAAGCGCTCAAAGAGAGCAGGAGTCACCATGTTGACCCGTGCGTCTGTGCACTGCGCCGAAAGGCGCGTGGCAATTAAAAGCTGTAGCGGTTCGGTATATGTCAGCGAACAGATCGCGTCAGGATATTCGTTTTTTAAAGCCTCCACCGCCAAAACGGCGCGCTGTTTTTTCGTCATAGCGTTGCATCTCCTTTGTACAGTCCGTTTCATCCGACCGGCGGATTTCGACTGTATGTTTATTCTATCGTAAAACAGGAAAAAGCACAAGTTGACAAACCATGCAAATTTCTCTATGATGAAGAAAATTCCGAGGAAAAGGGGAACGCGTGATGTATGGATTTTGGCTGAAGCTTTTGGCGATGGCCTCCATGCTGGTAGATCATACAGGAATGGTGTTGTTTCCACAGATGCAGGGACTCCGGCTGATCGGCCGGTTGGCGTTTCCGCTCTATTGTTTTCTGATGGCGGAAGGCGCGGCCCATACCTCCAACATCAAGAAGTATCTGGGACGGTTATTGGTGTTTGCGATGCTCTCCGAGATTCCCTACGACCTCGCCTGCCGGAATACCATTTTTTATCCGCAGGCGCAGAATGTATTTTTTACGCTCTTTTTAGGGTTGCTCGCATGCGCTGTTTTAAAACAGTATGGGCGGCAAAAACCGCTTTTCGGTCTGGCAGGGGTGGCCTGCACGGCGCTGCTCGCGCAAATTTTGCGAACGGATTACGGTGCGTTCGGCGTGCTGCTGATCGTTGCATTCTTTGTCTGCCGCTCGTTCCCGGACAGGGGCGCCCTGCTCCTGATCATTCTGAATACCGGATTTTCTTTGCTGAACCATATGACGCTTCAGCTGACTGCTCCGCTTGCCGCCGTTCCCATTTTGCTCTATAACGGGCAGCGGGGGAAGAGCGTCAATAAGCTTCTATTCTACCTGTTTTATCCGGCACATTTGTTGAGTTTGTATTTAATTCACCTATGGATTGTGCGGTGAGACAGCCCAAAAATTTCCGCGAATTTTGTCTGATTTCTGCATAAAATGGAGAGCCCAGGCGGAAGGTGTTGCGTTTTAACCGTGGAAAGGATATAATGAATAACAAGAATACGGGCGTGAGCCGTGCTTAAATCGGGACGGCTGCGGCCAACTATGAACCAAGGAGAGGGACGAAATGTACAAAGACATGATGGACACAATTGGATTTGTGTCTCAGGCGGATCCCGAAGTCGGCGCGGCCATGCAGGACGAACTCAAGCGACAGCAGCGCAACCTGGAAATGATCGCTTCCGAGAATATGGTTTCCCCGGCAGTGCTCGCGGCGATGGGCAGCATCCTCACCAACAAGTACGCGGAAGGATACCCGGCAAAGCGCTACTATGGCGGCTGCGAGTATGTCGACGTGGTGGAAAATATTGCGCGTGACCGCGCCTGTAAGCTATTTGGCGCGGAGCATGCCAATGTGCAGCCGCACGCGGGCGCTCAGGCGAACCTGGCTGTCTATTTTGCACTGCTCAAGCCCGGTGATACGGTCATGGGCATGAATCTGGCGGAGGGTGGCCATCTGACACACGGTTCCCCGGTGAATATGTCCGGCAGTTATTTTAACTTTGTCGCCTACGGCGTCAGCCCGGAGACGGGCCGCATCGACTACGACAAGCTCTACGAGCAGGCCATGCAGGTCAAGCCAAAGCTGATTGTGGCGGGCGCCAGCGCGTATCCCAGAGTGATTGACTTTGCAAAGTTCCGCGAGATTTGCGACGCTTGCGGAGTCCTCTTCATGGTAGATATGGCACACATCGCCGGCCTTGTTGCTGGCGGTGACCATCCGAACCCGGTGCCCTATGCGGACGTGGTGACTACCACGACCCATAAGACCCTGCGCGGCCCGCGCGGCGGCATGATCCTGTGCAAGGAAGAATATGCCAAGGCGATTGACAAGGCGATCTTCCCTGGTACACAAGGCGGTCCGCTGATGCACATCATCGCCGGCAAGGCGGTATGCTTTGGCGAGGCACTGAAGCCGGAGTTCAAGGAGTATTCCCACAACATTATTGCAAATGCGGCAGCGTTGTCGGACGGTCTGCTCAAGCGCGGCGTAAAGCTTGTTTCCGGTGGCACGGATAACCACCTCATGCTGGTGGACCTCAGCGGCCAGGAGCTGACCGGCAAAGAGTTGGAGCATCGCCTGGACGAAGTGTATATCACCGCGAACAAGAATACCGTTCCGAACGAGCAGCGCAGCCCCTTCACCACCAGCGGCCTGCGTCTGGGTACGGCGGCCATCACAACCCGCGGCCTGACTGTGGCGGACATGGACACCATTGCGGAATGCATTGCGCTGGCGATCAACGATTTCGAGAACAGCAAGGAGAAGATCCGCGGTATGGTCACGGAGATCTGCGCGCGTTATCCGCTCTATGCGTAAGTCTTGGTTCATAACTGAATGAAATGAAAATGAAAAGCCGCACTGTACGCTGCATGTACAGTGCGGCTTTCCGGTAAGGGAGGGAATTCCAATGCGCCCATTGGCGGACCGGATTCGTCCCCGGACTTTGGACGACATCGTTGGACAGCGCCATCTGCTAGGGGAGGGCAAGCCCCTGAGGCGGATCATCGCGTCCGGGGAAATCCCCAATATGGTCTTTTATGGGCCGTCCGGCGTGGGAAAAACGACGCTGGCATCCATCATCGCCAAACAGACGAATCGAAAGCTCTGCAAATTAAACGGCACCACAGCGTCTACGGCGGACATCCGCGAGGTAGTCGCCAGCCTGGATATGCTGGATGCGGTCAACGGCGTTCTGCTGTATCTGGACGAGATCCAGTATTTCAATAAAAAACAACAGCAGACCCTTCTAGAGTTCATCGAAAACGGGCAGATTACCTTAATCGCCTCCACAACGGAGAATCCCTATTTTTACGTGTACAATGCCATCCTGAGCCGGTCCACTGTGTTCGAATTCAAGCCGGTGGAAGCGGCAGAGGTTTGTCGCGCTGTAGAGCGCGCCTTCCGCCTAATGGAAGAGGATCTGTATGGCACACTGGAATTGGAGGACGGTGTCGTCAGGCACATTGCGTCCGCCTGTGGCGGGGATGTGCGCAAGGCGATGAACGCCGTGGAGCTCTGTGCATTATCGGCGCAGGAGCAGGACGACGTGCGGCGGATCACTCTGGAAAGTGCCCGGGAGCTGACCCAGCGCAGCGCCATGAAATACGACCGCGAAGGGGACGAGCATTACGACGTCATATCCGCCTATCAGAAGTCCATGCGCGGCTCCGATCCGGATGCGGCGATCCACTATTTGGCACGCCTGCTGGAAGCGGGAGATTTACCGTCTGCCTGCCGCAGGCTACTGGTGTGCGCCTGCGAGGATGTGGGCCTGGCGTATCCGCAGATTATCCCGATTGTCAAGGCGGCAGTGGATACGGCTATGATGGTCGGCTTGCCGGAAGCCTGCTTGCCCCTGGCGGATGCGGTGATTTTGGTAAGCAATGCGCCGAAGTCAAACAGCGCCCACAACGCCATCCTTGCCGCGATGGAAGACGTCCGCGCGGGAAAGGCGGGGCCGATCCCACGTCAATTGCAAAACAAGCATTATGACGGC
>DBFXIC010000310.1:0-3271 GCA_048455095.1 Anaeromassilibacillus sp. | reverse complement strand
ATAAAATATTGTTACTCTCTCCAGATTTCCCTAGCAACACGCCGGAAACATTCCAGTTGATTGGTTCTCAGTTCCTACTGGTTTGATTATAAAAAATAGATCTTTTCATAGGTTTAAAATAGAAGCAGGTGGTGTACAAATGAATAAAAAGAAGGGCGGAAAAATCGCCGCAGTGATCGATATCGGTTCTAATCTGCTGAAAATGCGGATTTGCCAGCTCCGAAAGGGAGAGATCGTCAGCCTCGACCGCCTACAGTATCCCCTTTGCCTAGGGCATGAAGTTTTTACCGCAGGAAAAATCAGTTTTGAAAGCCTGCGGGAACTCTCCAGCATTTTGCAGGGCTATAGCGAGATTATGGCGGAATATGGAACGGATCAATACAAGGTGGTCGCCACCACCGCTTTGCGTGAAGCAAAAAATCGCGCCTATGTACTGGACCAATTGAAAATTCAAAATGACATGACTGTGGAGGTCTTGGAGGACGATCAGGAAAAGACGCTGATCTATTCCGAGATCCTTGCCTGTCTACAGACGATCTCCCCTCAGAAGATCGGCAATGCGTTAATCTCTTATATTGGCGCAGGAACAATCGGTTTGTCTGTCTTTGACGGCCAGAACATGGTCTTTTCTCAAAACGTACCGATGGGCGCGCTAAAGCTGCACGATATGCTGGGCAGTATCCAGGAAGAAACCGATTCCTTCTATGTAGTTGTGGAGGAATATCTGGATTCCATCATCGGGCGCATCCGGCTGCCTCAGCCGGAGGGCGGATTTGAGAGCCTGGTGCTCACCGGAAACGAAATCGAGCTGATCGCCAGAATTTGCGGGATTGAACCAGAGAACGACCGCTATATCATAGAAGCCAAACAGATTAAAAATCTGTTTAAAGAGGTTCGTTCTCTCTCCAGAGAAAAAATCAGCGATCGGTTCGGCATTGAAGAAGAAGCTGCGGAATTGCTATATTCCGCGCTGGCCATCTATGTGCGCCTGATGCAGTTTGTAAAGTCGGACTATATCATCGCGCCGAAGGTTGATCTTTGGTTTGCGCTCATGAAGCAAATGCTGATCCCCAAGAGTGCCAGCGAGTACACGGAACATGTCCGCGTCAACGCACTTTCCTGCGCCAAAGCGATGGCGCGCATCTACCATGTCAATGAAAGTCATACGGAGAATATTCGCAAGTTCGCGTGTAAAATTTTCGACAAGATGAAGGGAACACACGGCCTCGACAAGCGAAAAAGGCTTCTTTTGGAGCTTGCCGCCATTATGCACGATTGCGGACATTATGTGAACGCAAAAGAGCACCTCTCCAGCTCTTTTGATCTGTTAAAAAATATCGATCTCTACGGGATGACCTCCGAGGAAATGCGCATCATCGCATATGTCGCGCGCTACAACGAATACGATGTCCCTAATTATGACGATCTCGAATTTGTTACGCTCAGTGAGACGACTCATCTGATCATCTCCAAACTGGTGGCTATTTTCCGTTTGGCAAACGCGCTGGATAAATCACAAAAACAGAAACTCAGCGATATTAAAATTCGCCTCGATAAAGACCGGCTGCTGATAACAGGCGAAAGTAACGAAAATCTCTACTTGGAAAAATGGGCGTTTGAACAGACCGCCCCCTTCTTTAAGGAGGTATTTGGCATCAACCCGGAACTGACCATCAAATCGACCATGATCTGATGTCCCCTTGCGCGTATGCGTGGGTTTTAAAATACACAAAAAAGGCTGCGTGGTTTTATGAACGAAAAGAACGAAAAAATGGAAAAACAGCGCCTTCCGTTTATTAATCGGGAATTGAGTTGGATGGATTTCAATGCCCGAGTCTTGGAAGAAGCTTTTGAAAAAGAAAATCCAGTCATGGAGCGCATCCGCTTTCTCTCCATCACTGCGTCCAATCTGGACGAATTTTTCATGGTGCGCGTTGCCGGTGTAAAAGAGCAAGTGGAATCTGGCTATAACAGTGCGGATTTTTCCGGCCTGACGCCTGCGAAGCTCCTTCCCCAATTGACGACGAAAATCTACGGGTTTGCAGAGCGGCAGTATTCCTGCCTGCATCGATCCATTGTCCCCGCGCTAAAGAAAAATGGCATCTCCTTTGTGACGCCGGATGATATGAACGAAAAGCAGACGGCCTTTATCTCCGACTATTTTGATAAGGTCCTCTTCCCTGTACTCACGCCTCTCGCTGTGGACCGCAGCCGCCCTTTCCCGTTCCTCGCAAACAAGAGCCTGAACCTGGCGGTGCGTTTAAAACGGAATAAGGCGGAAGAATCCTCATTTGCTGTGGTACAGGTGCCTGGGATCCTCTCCCGTTTCCTCGAAGTTCCCAGCGACGAGGGGCGTGTATTTGTCCTTTTAGAGGATGTTATTACTTATAAGTTGGAGTCTCTGTTCGAGTTAAATGAGATTCAGGCGAGCTGCCCCTTCCGCATTACCCGCAATTCTGACTTGGAGATCGACGAAGAAGCCGAAGACTTGCTCAGCGAGATTGTCAAATCGATCAAACGCCGTAAACGCGGCAAGCCGGTCCGCCTTGAGCTGCTCCAGCGCTGTGATCGGGAGACTAAGGAATTTTTGATCGAGATGCTGGATATTCATAAGAGTGAAATCTATGAGGTGCCGGGGCCTCTTGATTTGACATTCCTCTCTAAATTTGCAAACCTTTCCGGCTGCGAGCATTTGTGTTTTAATCCGATCAAACCCGTGTACCCTCCGGCAGCCTTCTGGGGTTATAACGATATGTTTGAAGCCATCCGCGAAAAAGACCGGATGGTGCATCATCCCTATGAGAGCTTTGAGTGTGTGGTGGATTTTGTACGGCAGGCAGCTGAAGACGAAAATGTGCTTGCAATTAAACAGACGCTTTACCGCGTAAGCGGCCATTCTCCCATTGTGGCGGCATTGATCCGTGCGGCGGAGAACGGTAAACAGGTCACGGTTCTGGTAGAGCTCAAGGCGCGCTTCGACGAGGAAAACAATATCCTCTGGGCGAAAAAACTGGAAGAAGCGGGATGCCACGTTATTTATGGTCTTGCGGGCTTAAAAACGCACTGCAAAATCCTTCTGGTGGTACGCCGCGACGAAGACGGGATCCGGCGGTATTTACACATGGCCACAGGCAATTATAATGATTCGACTGCAAAAATCTATACCGACATCGGCGTTTTTACCTGTAAAGAGCCGTTTGGCCGGGATGCTTCCTCCTTGTTCAATGTTTTGACAGGGTATTCCCTCCCGCCGGAGTATAATAAATTTGCG
>DBFXIC010000309.1:0-8265 GCA_048455095.1 Anaeromassilibacillus sp. | reverse complement strand
GTCTGCACTCTTTTGGAATTGAGGACTGTCCGTTGCCCCGCCAAATTCTTTTGATTCAAGAATCCATTTGCAGTGATACAAATAAAAGCGGCGTCCTTTCCAGCTTTAAAGCCGGAGAGGACGCCGTTTTACCATCTTTTTTAATAGGCTGTCATCCATTGGATTGATCTATGCGCAAAACACCCGATATATTTGTCGATCGCCGCTTTCGGCAAGATACTTTCTTTGGAAATCCCTGCGGTTACTTCTGCACCGCGATGACCTCCACCTCGCACAGGACGTTCTTGGGAAGTGTCTTGACCGCCACGCAGGATCGGGCGGGCTTGCCGGTGAAATATTTTTCATACACCGCGTTGAACGCGCCAAAGTCGGCCATCTCCGCCAGGAAGCAGGTGGTCTTGACCACGTCCTCATAGCTACAATCCGCAGCCTTCAGGATCTCCCCCACGTTCTTCATGACCTGCTCGGCCTGTACCGTGATGTCGCCGTCCGCGATCTCGCCGGTCGCGGGGATGATCGGAATCTGGCCGGAGGCAAACACCATGCCGTTAGCGACCTTGGCCTGCGAGTATGGGCCGATGGCCGCGGGGGCGTTCGGAGTGGAAATCGTTTTCATCATAAAAAGCCCTTCTTTCTCAATCAAGCGGCCGGGATTCCCGGCCGCAATCTATTTTGACGCGGCGCTTCATTCCTTTTGGGAGACGCGCCGCTTCTTTGCAAAACTCAGCCGATGTTCTGACGGCGGACAATATGATAGCCCGCGTCGGCAATCGCCCGCTCGATTTGCTCAATATGCGTACGGTTGCGCGTCTCCATCGCAATGCGTAGATAGCAACCGTTGATGTCGGTATCCTCGCCACCACGATCGTGGTGCACACTGACCACGTTCGCGCCCATATCCGCGATCAGCGCGGAGACCTCCTTGAGCTGTCCCGGCTTGTCGACCATCTCAATAATCAGCTCCGCAGTGCGGCCGGACTTCAGCAGGCCGCGGTTGATGACCTTGGAAAGAATGGTCACGTCGATATTGCCGCCGGAGAGCAGGCAGGCCACCTTTTTACCCTTGACATCCACCTTATTGAACATGGCCGCAGCGACCGCCACCGCGCCCGCACCCTCGGTGATGAGCTTCTGCTGCTCGATCAGCGCGAGAATGGCCGTGGCTGTCTCGTCGTCGCTCACGGTGACAATGCCGTCCACATACTTGCTGCACATCTCATAGGTGAGGTCGCCCGGGCATTTGACCGCGATACCGTCCGCAAACGTGGACACACCCGCCAGCGCGTGCGGGCCCTCCTGTTCCAGGGAGGACTTCATGCTGGCCGCGCCCGCCGCCTGGACGCCGTAGACCTTACACTTCGGATTCAGCGACTTGATGGCGAACGCCACACCGGAGATCAGCCCGCCTCCGCCCACCGGGACGATTGCCACATCCATGTCGGGAAGCTGCTTGAGTAGCTCCAGGCCGATGGTGCCCTGCCCCGCGATGACGTCGGGATCGTTGAACGGATGGATAAAGGTCAGGTTGCGCTCCTTTTGCAGTTCCACTGCGCGGTTGTAGGCGTCGTCGTACACGCCCTTGACCAGTTCGACCTGCGCGCCGTAGCTTTTCGTCGCCTCCACCTTGGAGATCGGTGCTCCGTCGGGGATGCAGATCAAGGACGGGATACCGTTGCGCGCCGCCGCCAGCGCGACGCCCTGCGCATGGTTGCCTGCGGAACACGCGATCACGCCGTGGGATTTTTCCTCATCGGAGAGCTGGGAAATCTTATAGTAGGCGCCGCGCACCTTGAACGAACCGGTCACTTGCAGATTTTCGGTCTTGAGATAGATTTCGCTCTCCGGGTTGATCTGCGGCGCGGGAATCAGATCGGTTTTGCGGATCACCTGCTTGAGCACATACGCGGCATGATAGACCTTATCCAGTGTTAACATCTTATTTTACCCCCATCAGTCGTCAAAATTGGGGCCGCGGTGATTGGCCGTCGGCTCTATGTAGCGCCGGATGCAGGAATCCGCGCCCGATCGGGAGCGGGAATTCTACAGGCGGCCGTCTGCGATCATTTTGGCATTGCCATTGCGCCGGTGCGCAAAATTTTCAACACATGGTACGGGCTGTATAGCTCGATAAAGGAATTAATTGTGGTTGCATCGCCGGTGAGCTCCAAAATCATGGCGTTCGCCTCCACACTGAGGACGTTCGCATGGAACACGTTGGCCATCTCGACCAGCTTTTCACTGTTTTGAAGTGTACGCTCCACCTTGATGAGCAGATGCTCGCGCACCACGGCACTCTTCGGATCGAGCACATCCACCTGGTCGATGTCGACCAGCTTACTGACCTGTTTATCCACCTGCCGCACAATGCGGTCGTCGCCCTGCACCACGATCAGGATGCGGGAATATTCGGTATTCTCCGTCTGGGCCGCGACGATGCTCAAGATATTGTAGCAGCGGCGGCTGAACAGGCCGGCGATCCGCAGCAGGACGCCGGGGTTGTTCTTTGCCAAAATGGAGATGATATATTCTTTCTCTGCGGTGTTTGCCATGACTGCTCCTCCTCTCACATTTCCAGAATCGGACTTTCCACCGAAGCGCCCGCGGGCACCATCGGCAGCACATTCACGTCCTTGTCGATCACACAGTCGATCAACACGGGTTCGCGCAGGGCGAGCGCCTGCTCCAGCACCGGGCGGACGTCCGCTTTCGTGCGGATGGTAAACGCCTTCGCGCCGAAGGCCTCCGCCAGCTTGACAAAGTCCGTGTTTTTATCCAGATCGGTCTGGGAAAAGCGGTTGTCATAAAAGAGCTTCTGCCACTGGCGCACCATGCCCAGCACGGAATTGTTGAACACGATCTCCAAAACCGGGATATTGTACGCCACGGCGGTGGCCAGCTCGTTGCAGTTCATGTGGAAGCTGCCGTCTCCCGCAATGTTGACCACATGGGTCTGCGGATTTGCGACCTGCGCGCCGAGCGCAGCGCCGAGGCCAAAGCCCATGGTTCCCAGTCCGCCGGAGGTGACAAACTGGCGCGGGTGGCGGAAGCTATAGAACTGCGCCGCCCACATCTGATGTTGTCCCACGTCCGTACACACGATCGCATTGGAATCGGTCAGCTCGCTGAGCGTCTCCAGCACTTCCTGCGGCGTCACGCTGTCCGGCTCTGAGGCGGTCTGGCTCAGCGGATATGCGGCCTTCCACTCGGCAATATTGGCCATCCAGTCCGCATGTGTCTGCGGCTCCAGGCGACGGTTCAGCTCTTCCAGAATCTCGCAGGCGTCGCCTTTGAGCTTGAGATCCACGTCGATATTTTTATTGAATTCCGCGGAGTCGATGTCGATTTGGATGATCGGGCAGTGCTGTGCAAACAGCTTTGCATTGCACAGGACGCGGTCTGAAAAACGCGTGCCTACCGCGACGAAGAGGTCACAGTTCTTGATGGCGAGCGCAGCGGTGTTGGTACCGTGCATGCCGAGCATGCCCATGTACCGGCTGTCCGTCTGGTCATAGCCGCCCTGGCACATCAGGGAACAGGAGACCGGCGCGTCGAGACGATCTGCAAAAACTTTCAGTGCATCAAACGCTTCGGAAGCAATCACACCGCCGCCCGCATAAATGAACGGTCGCTGCGCTTTTTGCAGCATCTCCATAGCCTGCTCAAAGCGTTCTTCAAATGGAAACAGGTGATGCGTCTCCGGGACCGGCGGCGCAGGCGGCATAAATTCCACTTTCTGTGCTGTGATGTCCTTCGGAATGTCGACCAGCACAGGGCCTTTGCGGCCGCTGTTGGCGATGCGGAAGGCGGCGCGGATGGTATCCGCCAGCTTACGGACGTCCTTCACCAGAAAATTGTGCTTTGTGACCGGCATGGTGATACCGGTGATATCGACCTCCTGGAAACTGTCCAGCCCCAGCAGATCCAGGTTGACGTTGCCCGTGATGGCGACCATCGGTACGGAATCCATATACGCCGTTGCGATACCTGTGACCAAATTCGTCGCACCGGGACCCGAAGTGGCGATACACACGCCAGTTTTTCCGCTGGACCGCGCATAGCCGTCCGCCGCATGCGCGGCACCCTGTTCATGTGCCGTGCGGATGTGGTTGATTCTGTCCCGGTACTCGTACAGTGCGTCGTAGATATTGAGCACCGCGCCGCCGGGATAGCCGAATACAGTGTCCACTCCCTGCTCCAGCAGGCATTCCATGATGACCTGTGCCCCTGTCAATACCATAATCCGTTCCTCCTAACATATATCTTCCTATAGTTCTTACAAAACCAGATTGCGGCCGCATTCGCGATGCAGGCGGATAAAACAAAAAGCCTCCGTCTCTATTTTAGAGACGAAGGCTGAATCAGCTTCCGCGGTACCACTCTAAGTGCTGCACAGGGCAGCCGCTCACGTGTATCTAGCAATACACTCTCCTGTAACGGTGAGAAACCGGACGCGCCTACTTGCCCGCAAAAGGGAGGTTCAGCCGTCTGCTCCGGGGTGATGTCCTGCAAATTCCGCACCGTCTTGCACCAACCGACAGCTCTCTGTAGCGGAAGGAATGCATTCCGTCCCCATCAACGCAAAACCGCGCCCAAAGGCTACGGTCTTCTATGAAATTGTATTGGTACTAATATATCCCAGAACAGGCTGATTTGTCAACCTTTTTTTGCATTCTTTTCCGACATTTTATACAGGCAGTTTGTGCAGCTGATTAAAAGGCATGTCTGAGATAAAACAAATTGCGCATGGCCTACATCAAAACAGTTTCATCGAATCCGCTTTATGGGGACAATCCAGCTGGTCACCCGGTCGGGCAAAAGGACGCCGTCCAAATGGTCGATTTCATGGCAAAAGCACTTTGCCAGCTCCCCCTCGCCTGTCAGAATCTGCTCCATACCGTTCTCGTCCAGTGCCTGAATGATGACCTTTTTGGGCCGAACGGTCCGCCCAAAGCGGCCTGGAAAGCTCAGGCATCCCTCGATGCAATCCTGCTTGCCACTGCGGCCCACGATTTTCGGATTGACCAGCTTCAGCAAGCCGTCCCCCAGATCGATCACCACAAGCCGTTTAAGAATGCCAACCTGATTTGCAGCCAGTCCCGCGCCATTGCCGCAGGCGTACATCGTCTGCGCCATATCGTCGAGCAGTTCGCGCACATGATCGTCGACCTGTTCCACCTCCCGGCACTTTTGGCGCAGGATCTCGTCGCCCTCATGGCGCAATATTCGCAATGCCATCCGTATTCCTCCCCCTGCTGCTCTCCGCGCGCGACTTTCTCTCACTTTCTTCAAAAAGGAAGATCTCTTCTATGGCACATCCAAACGCGCGGGAAATATCGTACGCCAACCAGATGGACGGTTCGTATTTTCCGCTTTCAAGCGCGTGGATCGCCTGGCGGGAAACGCCTACGCGCTCCCCGAGCTGTTCCTGGGTCATTCCCAGTGCTTCCCGCAACACCCGAATCCGATTCTTCATAAATGCACCTCACGTCATGTTGACTTTACACTTAGAATAACACGAAAGGTTTAAAAAGTCAAGTCAACCTCACAAAGCAAAGGCGCCCCCTAACGAAAAGACAAACGGACCCTTTCACACCTTTGCACTCCGGCGCCCGTTCGACCTTTGGGCGCTTCTCCTGGTAGGAACGCAGCAGCCAAATCCGTAAAAATACGGCCGCAACCTGTAAAGGGATGCGGCCGCATATCTTATTTTGTTCGTCTCCACCAAAGGGTGTCCCCCTCGCACTCCAACACAAAATGGCAGCGCTGCAGGACGCCCTGTGATAGACGGTTGTTCCGTTCTGTCTCCGCAAGAATGCTTTCCACATCTGTACGCCGCAACGCCCAATCGCACAGGGCGTTTACCGCCTCGGTCATGTAGCCGCGCCGCTCATGCGCGCCGCCCAGGCCATAACCAATTTCCACCTCTTTCTGCGCGTTTGGAGGTGCCTTAAAGTCCAGCGCGCCGACCACAATACGATCCGTCTTTCGCAACAGGAGCCAAAAGCTGTGGAACAGATAATTCCGCTCGTCCCTGGCCGTGATCTCCCACTGTTGTTGGAGAATGTCCCGAAAAACGCCTTCGACCGGCTCCGCATCGTAGCGGCAGTCCCACTCTCGTTCCAATGCTGGGAGATCCGTAATCCAAAGCCCCATTTGCCGCGCATTCAGCGGACATAGGAGCAATCGTTCTGTCTCGATTGTCAAAGTTTTTCCTTTCCATCAAACAGCGGAGGCTCAGGCCTTTTTCTTCTCTCCCGCTGTGAGAATCCTTAAAAATTTGGTCATCAATGGGATATAGGTGGCGATAAATACGGCCATCGCGCCGAACGCCACCGGTTTCTTTGCTTTTTTGGGTACGGCAACGCCAATCAAAAGTCCGGCCGCACACAGGCAGAACTTGAGCAGCGCCATGTCCTTCCAATCGGACTGCCGTACATACTCGTTCGCGTAGGTGAAAAGGGTTTTCATAGATGTACCGCCTTTCTATGCAACACATGCAAAGAGCCAAGCTTCTTTCTTCATTTTAAAACAGATACAAACGCAACCGGGAACCATGTTCCCATAGATATCACATCGCGTTCAATGAAAGCCGCCCTACAACGCTTATCGCTTTAAACTCAACTGTTCCGTCCGTTCCTGCTTTGTTAATTGCCTGGGATTCCGCTGTTCCGGCGGTTTTCTCCGCGGGAAACCGTTTACGGCTCCTTCCGGTAGCCGTTAAACCATGCGCGCTCAGAAAAAGGCTTTTTGACTGCCTTGCCAAAAGGCTTAGCCGGAACGCCCAGAGGCAAATAGACCGCCACAGTCAGATCCTCTGGCACACCCAGCAGGCGGCCCATCTCTTTAGCGGGTTCCCCACGGATTTGCCCCTCAATCCAGACGGAGGCATATCCTTTCGCGGCAATCGCCAACAGCAGGTTTTCCGTGGCTGCGGAATAGTCGTGCACATGGTAGGAGACGCCGCTGGGAGACATGGTCTCCTTCGTCAGCACCAAAATTGCCGCCGGAGCCGTAAGTGCCCATTCCCTGCCGTAAATTTCTGCCAGACGTTTGACAAGCGCTGGCTCATCCACCGCAATAAACTGCGTGGTCTGCAAATTGCATCCGGAGGGCGCTGCCACGCCAGCCTCTAAAATTTCCCGCAGATCCTCACGCGGCACCGTTGTGTGCTCAAACACATTTCGATAGCTTCTGCGCGCATGCACAATTTCCATCCATTCCATAGAATCCCTTCTTTCCTGTATCAAGGATGATGTACATCCCGTTTTTCTCATCATAGCCTTTCGCGACATGTTTTTCAAGACCTTATTATGGATGCCCATCATTTGGATTGAGAATGAAATCCACATCCTTTGGAATTACTTGACATCCCCGTGGGAATACGATAGAGTGAATCTAAAATAAAATGGAGATGCGCGGCGAAAGGCCGCGCAAATGATCCTTTAATAGGAGTTAGGAAGGCTTGATATGAAGTTGAAAGAGTGGGTTGATGATCCCAAATTTTCTCAAAAGACTATCCGCACAGCGATGCTGTTGATCGCTTTTACCGTTGCTCTGGTCTACGTCGTATTTCACCTGGAAGAAGCCGGCGGTTTCGTAAATGCGGTGTTCTCCCTGTTCAGCCCATTTTTGGTGGGCATTGCGGTCGCATTTGTCTTAAATGTACTGCTCCGGTTGTTCGAAGAGCGGATTTTCGGTTTTTTCAAACGCAAGAACTCCAAAGTCTGGCAGAAGTGCGGACGCGGTGTCTGCATCCTGCTCACATTCATCGTTGTATTCCTAATTCTGGGCGGCATCATCTTTTTTGTGGTGCCAGAGCTGGCAAAATCCGTGCGTGTTCTCACGGACGCTATCCCTGGATACGTCAAAAGCTTTACGGAATGGCTGAACTGGGTGCTCACCAAGCTCGATCTTGAGCAACTTAAAGAGACGGTGATGAAGATCAACTGGTCTGCCGCGTTGGGGCAGGCTTCCCAAATCACCTCGGATCTGGTTGGCTCTGTTGCAAATGCCACCATGGGCGTGGCTTCCGGCGTGCTTACCTTTGTTATGAGCCTGATTTTTTCCGTGTACATGCTATTCGGCAAAGAAAAGCTGATCAAAAACCTCAAGCGCGTGTTGTATGCGTTCCTGCCACGCGTCAGAGCCCAACAGCTCATCACCGTCGGCGGCCTGGCCAATGATGTATTCTCCGGGTTTGTCACCGGGCAATTGACCGAAGCGCTCATCCTCGGGTGCCTGTGTTACCTCGGCATGAGCATCATC
>DBFXIC010000308.1:0-3825 GCA_048455095.1 Anaeromassilibacillus sp. | reverse complement strand
ATTTTAATCTGCTTTGAAATCTGCTCGCAAAAATGCTCCAATTTTATCGGGAAAAAATAAGGTTTGTACGCATTTGATTTTTTCGGCTGCCATCTATCAAAAAAGGCCGTCCTTTGCCAACAATACGCTGGCTAAGGACGGCCTTTTTGATCTTTTAGAGAAATTTGTATCCCGCCGATTTTTGAATCTCGTCGAATTTCGATTGCCTTATTTCACATCGAGATACGCCAGCGCCGACGGATACGTATAGCCGTACGTGTTGACGCGGGACGCGCTGTAATCGTTGTAGTTATAGACGTTCGCCTCGCCCAAGCGGCGGTACAGCAGGCCGGCGTAGCTCTTGCCGCCCGCCTGGTTCCAGCGCAGCATGTCGGTGCCGAACGCATAGGCGTTGGTGTAATTCAGGTCGTGCACCAGATTTGCGCCGTTAAGCGTCACATAGCCTGAGTTGATCCACCCCGCAGAGCCGTTGGGAAGCGCCGCCAGATACCAGCCGTCCTTTTGATTGGTGAAGTTGCCGGAGGTGACGGAGATCGTGGTCCCCTTGTCCACGTCGCATACCTCCGCGCCAGAGAGGCTCGGTTCCGAACGGACCACCGTGGCCTTGCTGACTGTGGCGGACATGCCCGTGCCGAAGTCCTGCGGAGGCACCACGGCGTTTAACATGATGCGCCGCAGGTCGATTTCGTTCGAGGCGCTGTTCCAGTAGGCCGCGCCCACGTTGTATCCAAAGCTCACCAGGCTGTCGAACTGGTTCTGGTTCATCAGCAAATTGTTCTGGGTGATGAATTTGTTGACCTCCGTGGTGTAAGAAGCGCTGTTGACGGTGTTGACCAGCAGGGACCACGCCTCTGTTTTGGAGAGGTCGTTGTAGAACGTGTCACCTTCCTTGAGCGTGAGGCCGTAGCCGAGGGTCGGCACCTGGTTGGCCGTGAGCTTGTCCGCATAGACCGTGGCGCTGTAACCCTCCCAGTTGGCGATCAGCTCGATCATCTTGTCGCTGGCGCGCCGCTGTTCGGACGTGGTCACCGTGTAGTCCTGTGTGGACACCACATAGGCGCTCGTCTCATAACCGTCCGTGCTGTAGACGCCGTTCTGCGAGGAATTGACCACAATGCGGTATGTACCCTGCGCGGTGAGGTTTGTCATGGTCTTCCAGACCTTTGTGGTCGTGTCGCCCGTTGTCTCCACCGTGCTCGATGTGGCTGTGACGACCTGGGCGGTGCCGCCCGGCGTTTGAATCGTAAAGCGCACGCCGTCGCGGCTGGTATCCGTGACCGCCGTCAATGTGACCGCCGCGCCCACGCCCGCGATGTTCGGGGATGCATACGCGGTGCGCACCGGCTCCGCCGCCGTGACCGTGACCGTGCAGGTCTTGGACTGCCCGCCCGACGTGGCGGTGATGACGGCTGTTCCGGGCGCGATGCCGCGGATGTAGCCGTTTGTGACCGTGGCCACCGCCGCATTGCTGCTGCTCCATGTGATGGAGGCAGTGCTTGGATTGGCCGAAGCCTTGATATAGAGCGTCCTGCCCGCGGAGACGGTCCCCGACGCGCGGGAAATCGTCAGCGATTCGGCGGGAACGCCCGCCTGCCCGTTATATAGGAACTGGATATATTCATTGCTCACATAGCCGGTCACGTTCGAGGCGGTCTGCACCTTGGTCCACTCCGCGTTGGAGGTGTCGAGCACCGTAAGCGTCGCTCCCTTGAGCAGCATGGCCACCTGGCTGTACTGCGTGCCCGGGCCGCTGCGCAGGCGCAGAGCGTCCGCCGTCACGGTCGCGCCGGTGATGGTCTGGCCGCTTCCGGAGCTTCCGCCATTGCCCGGATCGGGCTGCTGTGTCGTATCTGTGATGTCCAGATACTGCTTCATACAGTAGCCCTCCGTTCCGTCGGAGGTCTTGACTTTGGCCCACGTTGCGTCCGAATTGTCCGTCACAGTGACGGTCTCGTTTTGGAACAGCACGCGGAGCACTTCATAGCTTGTCCCCGCGCCGGAGCGCAGCGCCACGCTCTCCTTTGCCGTACCGGAAAGGTTCTGGCTGGGCTTCGAAGGGTTCGGCGCAGGATCGGGGGGCGTATTCGGCGTGGTGGAATTGGCGGGAACCTTGATGTCCAAAAACTCCTTGGTACAGCATCCCACCGTGCCATCCGACAGGCGAACCTTCGCCCAGGTGGCGTGGGAATTATCCGTAACGGTGACGGTCGTACCCTTGGGCATGGTCTTGATGATCGGATAGCTGGGGCCCGCGCCTGCGCGCAGGTTCAGGTTCTCCTTGACCGTGGCGGTGATCTCCCCGGTGTTCGCCGCCGGAGGCGTTGTGGATGAACCGGAAGTTCCGCCGGAGGAAGCGCCGGAGATGGTCAGATACTCGCGGCTGCAATAGCCTTCTTTCCCGGAAGGCGTGCGCACCTTTACCCATTCCGCGTTGGAGTTGTCCACCACGGTCAGGGAAACGCCCTGCGCCAGGGTCAAAACCCGGTCATAGCTCGTGCCCGGGCCGCTGCGCAGGTTCAAATAATCCTTGGTGACCGCCGTCGTGCTGGCGGAGGCATTCCCGCCCGTGGAGGGCGGCGTCCCGCCGGTTGTGCCCGAACCGCTCAAATACTCTTTCAGGCAATAGCCTTCGAGTCCGCTGGCGGTGCGCACCTTCGCCCAGGTGGCGTGGGAGTTGTCCACGATGGTGACGGACGCCCCCTGCGCCAAGGTTGTCACAATGCCGTAGCTGGTGCCGATCCCCTTGCGCACATTGAGCGTAGCGGTTGTAACGGCCGTTCCCCCTGCGCTCAGATCCCCGTATGTAGGCGACGAAAGGCTCCCGGCCGTTGCCAGATAGGCCTTGCTGCAATAGCCCTCTTGGCCCGACGCCAGACGGACCTTTGCCCATTCGCCCTGGGAATTATCCAAGACGGTGACCTGCGTCCCCTTCGGCATGGTCAGAAGGACGGTATACGTCTGTCCCGCGCCGGCGCGCAGGTTGAGGTAATCCGTCGTCTCCGCTGTGGAGGCCGCAAACGCCGTCCCGGGCAGCGCTGTTATGCTCAGCGATGCCGCACACAACAGTGCGGCCGCTGTTGCGCGCAGCCGCCGAAATCGTTTATTCAAATTCGTTCACTCCCATTCCCCTGAACCGGTATCGTCAAGCCGCCCCGTTTGGCGGCCAAAAATTTCCTGATGATCTATATCCCCTGAAACATAATACAAATCAGATACAGGAAATCATTCAAATTTCCAAAATATGTTTTGATTATACCGTAAACGGCCAAAATGTTCAAGGAAAAACGCGTCGACTGTTTACATAATTTGATCAAATCCGGTAAACATTTTATCAACGTTTTACTTGTGATTGGCTGCATTTTAGCATAAAAAAAGCCCATGCGCAGGCGCATGAGTTCCAAGTTTGTCTGTCCCGCCGGCCGGGCTGGTATTCCAGCCACCCGGCCAGCTTCAACAGTAGAATCTTATGTATCAAATCATTTTATTTCCAATTTGTGTTTTCTTTTCCTGTCTCTCATCTCCTTTCCTGATGTTGTCTACAGTATACCGGCGCAATGTGACCGTTTTTTGAAGACACTTTGAAAAGTTGGGAAACTTATCTGAAAAATCCGGTCCATCCACCCGCCATTCCATTGTATGCAACAAAACGCCGCGCATGCCTGTTTTGCCGCAACAAAAAACGCGCCTTGTCTTTCGTCAGATAACGCGGTAAAATAAGGAAAACGCCGCATATTACGGCAGCACGCGGCGTCTGAAAAAGGAGTGGACGTTTATGAATAAAAAAATTGGCTTTATCGGCTGCGGCAACATGGGCCAGGCGATGAT
>DBFXIC010000307.1:0-2797 GCA_048455095.1 Anaeromassilibacillus sp. | reverse complement strand
CTCCGCAGGAGCGCAATTCCCAGCACAACCAGAATGATCGCTACCACGAACATGATCAGGCCGACCGGGCAGAAGCAAGAGCAGACGAGGCCCAGGCCAAATGCCACGGCGTATTGTCCCACCCTGCAGCAGAATTCGCCTTTGCAGCAGTTTCCTCTGCACCGCATTTTCCATCGCCTCGCTTCCCTTATGTGTCGCAGCGATTCAGAAAAGCCATTCTTTTCGGTCCCGCTGTAGTAACAGTATATACGGGAGGACGTATTTTGGTTCCAAGAAAATGAAAGCATCGGAACAGTCGACATGAAAAGAGAAGGAAAGCAGCACAGGATCAAATGGAAAGCGCGGCCATTCTCTTCTATTAGCAGAAGTAGCGCGATGAGATATCTTCTGGCCTTTGGATGCTGAGAATTCTTTTCCGCAAGTTGCTCAAAAGAAAAGCGACTGGAACCCATAGGATTCCAGTCGCTTTTTAAGGCCGCTGAATGATGCCGAGCATCTCGCCCGTATGTACGGTGACCGTCGCTCGGTTTGCGAGAATACAATTGCTCACGCCCAGCGGAAAATCCGAGCGGAGCGGATATTCCGTCAAAGGATACTTCATCCCCGCATAGCTCACAGTGCAGACAGGACAGCCAAAGGGAAACGCAGAAAAGGTCGCACCGAGCAGATTGTCCAAAGGCGCGGTCTGCCCCTCTCCCAACAGAAAAATGCGGGTGTTTTTCTCCGCAAGCACAGCTCGGCAATCCTTATTTGCCAGATACTGCAACACGCAGAGATTTGCATAGGAGTGGTCGAACCGCTCGCCGCCCAGTGCGCCGAGCAGGACAAAATCGCGATACCCGCGCTTCAGCCCCTCCCGCACCGCGGCCAGCAGATCCGTATCGTCCTTTTCCGGTTTTAAGCGGATGGTCTCCACCTGCTCCGGCAGTTCACCCCGCACGGAATCAAAGTCGCCGATCAGCAGATCCGGCACAACGCCATAGGCCCGCGCCGTGTCCATCCCACCGTCTGCACAGATCACAAACGCCTCTTTTGCGCCGAACACATCAAAAACGCCGCCGTCCTCCACTGGTGCGGAGCCGAGAATGATGCAGCGCTTTATTTCATTTCCCATTCCTTGATGTCCTTTACTTCGTTATACATCGCGACATAGCTCGCATGGCGGGACGGATGAACCGCCCCCTCCCTCATGGCCTGCAGCACGGCGCAACCTTTTTCGCAGGTGTGCGAACAGGAGGGGAATTTGCATTGGTTCAGATACGGTTCAAATTCCCGAAAACAGAACTGCAAATTCTCCTTACGCACCAAGTCGCACTGCTCCAGACTGATCGAGGAAAAACCCGGCGTATCCGCCACATACGTATTTTCTTCCAGTCTTAAAAGCTCCACCTTGCGCGTTGTATGCCGGCCGCGCCCCAACTTCTGGCTGATCTCCCCCGTCTCCAGTGCCAGACGCCTGTCAATACGGTTGAGCAGGGAGGATTTTCCCACGCCGGAATTCCCTGTAAACGCGGTAATCTTCCCTTTTAGCAGCGCCTTGATTGCCTCGACGCCCTCGTCCGTCACCGACGATACGGTAAAAAAGGGAACACCCGCCTTTTTGTAGATTTCCCGCAGCCACTCGCCGCTCTGCAAATCGGTCTTGGATGCCACCACAACCGGCTCAATCCCCTTGTCCTCCGCGGCCGCGACCGCCTCGTCGATCAGAAGTGCATTCGGTGATGGGTCGCACACGGAGGTGATCACGATCAACTGATCGATATTCGCCACCGGCGGCCGCGTCAAAAAATTCTTGCGCGGCAGGATTTCCTCTACAAGGCCCGTCCCATCCGCGCCGACGCTGATCTGCACCCGATCGCCCACAAGGGGCGTGGTCCCCGTTTTGCGGAACACGCCCCTCGCCTTACAGGAATAGATATGCTCACCAGCCTCCACATAATAGAAGCCGCCAATGCCCTTTGTAATCAGTCCGTTCAATGTCTCTTTCATATCGTTCAATCCGTCGGGGTGATGGGAAGATCCGTCGGGATGTCTCCCCAGTTTTCTTCTGTATCCGTGCCGTTGTTGCTGTCGGGATCATTCGGCGTCACATAAGGATAGCTCTCCACCTGGCTGGGCTTTCCTGTATCGAAGTCCATAATGAACACAGCATATTTGCTGCCGTCCAGTTCGACCACCAGTGTCTTCTGGCCGGTGGTGCCTGTCACCTTGATCGTGCACAGGTTGTTATACGCCGGATTGACCGTCTTGATGCCGTCCTCCATCACTGTGCCGTCGAGATACGCCTTGAGCTGAATGTCATGCGAGACATTCAGCGGCAGATGAATGTTCGCTTCGAGCGTCTTTTCGGACTTCTTGCCGGAACTGACAACGATATTTACCTTGCTGTCCTGATCGACCGGCACGCCCGGCAGCGGATTGGTCTCTATAACTGTGTTCTCTGGCTTGTCGCTGTCATCCTGAAGGGTGACCTCGCCCACCTGCAGACCTGCGGAAAGAAGCTCAGCCTTTGCCGCCTCAATATTCTTATCGATGACGTTCGGCACAGGGATCTGTTCGTTTTCCGGGCCAGTGCTCACCAAAATTTTGATGGTGCTGCCTTCCGGCGCGGTTGCGTTTCCCTTCGGCTCTGTGCTGGAAACATATCCCGCTGCAATTTTGTCGTCAGGAACCTCGATCACAGTGGTTTCAAAGCCCATATCATGCAGCTTCCTTTCGGCGTCCGCCTGCAAATAATTGGTCACATCCGGCACCGTAATCGGCTTGGCACCGCTGTTGACCACCAGCAGGACTTCTC
>DBFXIC010000306.1:0-4329 GCA_048455095.1 Anaeromassilibacillus sp. | reverse complement strand
AGGAGAACGTGTGAGCGGCTGGTTCGATACTATTTGGGCGGATGACCTGCCCAGCCGGGCTGTGACGGTATACATGTATCTGCGCAGCCGTGCGGACAGGGAGGGGAAATGCTTCCCCTCCGTCCGCACGATCAGCAGGGATACAAAGCTGTCCATGAGTACGGTACGCCGGGCGCTGGATGATCTGGTCAATACCGGTTACATACAAAAGCAGCCCCGTTGGAGAGCCAACGGGGGGAAGAGCAGTAATCGATATGTACTCAGATTTGATAACGAATCCAATTATTTTCGGTAGCTTTCAATGTTGTGATACGGTCTGCCGCATCATAATTGTGTTAAGCTGCGGGAAACCATGTGGGCGATGAACGCAGTGGATTAATCAACCCACCCGGAAACTACCACTATAAAAGCCATCGACGAGAACGACTAGCTCATCGGTTGCGTTGGCCACACCGGGCGAGCTACGGGTAACTATCTACATCTGGAAGTGCGGCTCGACGACAACCGCACAGCTTCAATGCAATATTTTGCTGACTGAGTAAATTTTGGGGCACAGTGTAAAGCTTCTCAATGAAGAATCAGTATCCGAATCGTTCTTTCAGCCACATTTCACACAAGACGAGCCACTGACGGGTATGAATAGAGGGGACATCGACCTCTTGTGTACAGGTTGTCATACCATGCACCCCATCCGGGAAGATATGACATTCAGCCGGAACACTTGCAGCGTGTAATGCCTGTGCAAAGAGCAAGCTGTTCTCCATAGGTACGCAGGAATCTTTCATTGTGTGCCAAAGAAAAGTCGGTGGTGTTTGCGGTGTGACGCAACGTTCCAAACTCCAATAGTCCAAAGGTTCATTGCAATCAGCGCTTACGGTTTCTATACTGTCTTGATGTGCAAATTGATAGGCTGTGATGACGGGATACCCCAAAATTATAGCATCGGGGCGGAGTAGGCTCGAATCCGTTACATCACAGGCCGCTACAATGGCAGGATCGTTCCAATGGACACCGAGAGAAGCAGCCAAATGTGCCCCAGCAGAAAATCCGAGAACAGCAATTTTATCTACATCAATATGCAGCGTCCCTGCATGAGTGCGAAGATACATCACCGCCTGAGCCAAATCCTTTAGAGGCTGTTTATGACGTGCCTCTGCACCAACATGATACCGCAGGATGAACGACTGAAAACCCATATTCAAGAATTCAAGCGCGGGAGGGTCGGCCTCACGGTCAGATAAGGCTGTGTACGCCCCACCGGGGCAGACAATAACGACCGGACGGGCTGTGCAAAAAGAAGAAGTCATTTCCACGCTGGGGGTATGAAGGTAGGCGGTCAAAGATGCGCCGTCTTTCAGGAAAAGATTTTGGATTTGCATACGATTGCCCCCTTTAATACGCGGTGATGAGTTCGACCAGTGCACGGTAAAGATCAGCGGGCAATTCCAATGCAGCTAGCTTACTGAGTAGCAAGAGCTTATCATCAGTATTCTTGACCAGATTGAAAATCTGATCTTTCCAGACAAATTGAATTTCAGCTTGATCCAAGAATGCGAAAATCTCGCTCTGTACATCGTTGTCAATGCAGACGGAATCCTTGCCGAGCATCACCTGCAGGTCTGTGGTTACAGGAATATCCGAAACGATAACAGTGAAGATATGTCCAACAGGTTCATAAGAAGCTGTAAAAGGAATGGCCTGTCCATTGGTGCATACGACAATCTTTTCGTGCAAATCATTGCAACCGGTAAATTCTAAAACGTAATCGCGGGCAGGGGGCAAAAGTTCTGTTTGCCCCTGTGCCGCGTAAATGATAAAGTTTTCGCCGCAAAGCTGCATAGACGTGTGCACACCGGGCTGGGTCTCGTAGGCGGTCGTTTCATTGTCGTCTTCATATAGCGTAAACGTTCCGTCCGCGCCCAAATACACACAGATGTGAAGCTGATTGGGATTCTGCGAAATCGTGGTAGGGTCGATTTCATCGGTCAGCGGCAGAATCGTACCAGCTTTGGCAAACACAGGGATTTTGTCCAGTGGACGGTAAATATCCAGTTCACGGTCACCGTGATATACGCGCTTTGTAAAAATGTCATACCAGATGCCCGCAGGAAGGTACAGTTTTTCTTTGGCAGCATTCAAACCCGGAAGACGCGGGGATGTTATAGGGAGAACCAGCAATTCACTGCCGAAGTAGTATTCATTGGGATGCTCGTAGCTTTCGGCGCGATTTTGCTCCACATAATACAGCGGTAATACAAGGGGGATACCCTCAGCATAGCAGCGATGATTCATAGTGTACAGGTAAGGAAGCATTTTATGGCGAAAGCGCAAGGCGTCACTCATCACGGAGACAGTCTCCTGCTTATAGCGCCAAGGCTCCTTACCACAGAATTCGCTGTACTGGCTGTGTAGCCGCATGACGGGAGAGAATATACCATACTGCGTCCAACGTGCCATCATTTCATCATCTTTGATACCCAGCATATGGCCTCCGATGTCGTGGCTCCACCAGCAGTAACCAATGTTGCTAGAAGTAGCTGTGAAATAAGGCTGGAACCGCAGAGAATCCCATGTAACAATCGTGTCGCCGGAAAATCCGACAGGATACCGATGGCTGCCAGGACCGCCATAGCGAGAAAACGCCATCGGGCGTTTATTCCCTCGGCCGTTGTCCAAAAAACCGTAGTGGTTCAGCATCCATAGCGGGTCTAATCCGGCTATACGGGTGTGCGTACCCTGCTGCCAATCAACCCACCAGAAGTCAACCCCCTGCTCTTCCAGCGGATGAATAACATCAGCATAATAGTTTTGCAGAAATTTGGGGTCGGCAGGGTCAAATTCTACGGTAAGACCGCTTTCGGGATCTATACCCATATCCTTGGCAATTTTGGGATAGGCATCCTCATAGGCGCGGATGCCGTCTGCGGGGTGGACGTTCAGTGTGACTTTCATGCCGCGCTGATGCAGATTAGAGAGAAAACGTTCCGGCTGTGGAAATAACTTGCGATTCCAGGTAAAGCCCGTCCAACCATTACCGTATTTGGAATCAATATCGACAAGATGCCAGTCCATGTCAATGACAGCCACGGAGAACGGCAGATTTTCGTTGTGAAAACGCTCTATCAAGCTGAGATAGCTTTCTTCGGTATAGGGATAGAAGCGGCTCCACCAGTTGCCAAGCGCATAGCGCGGCAGCATAGGTGCGTGGCCGGACAAACGGTAAAAGTCTTGGATTGCTTCCAGATAATCACGTCCATAGCCGAAAAAGTAGAAATCCTCGCCCGAGTTGCGGAGCTCTACCCAGCCGTCATCCTGCAGGGCAAGGCTTTCGCTGTCATCCAGTACTGCGTAGCCCTCCGTTGAAATCAGTCCGTGGCCCAGTTCAACATTGTCACCGTCCACGGTATCCAGTGTGCGGGCAGTGCCTTTCAAGTCGTGCACCGCGTCACCGTAGTACCAGTTTCCGGTGTGGGCGTTTTCATAGCCGACAAGTGCCACGGAAAGTCCGTTGGGAGAAAACGGCTTTTCGTCATAGACAATGCGTAGTCGATCTGTGCGAACAACAATACCGCTTGTCGTGTGTTCTACCGTATAGGAAACCGCCGGGAAATTGCGGTTCATAACAATTTGTGTGGGGCGGTCTTCAAATCTGTCCTGTGAATTGTACTCAAAACGAACAAGTTTTTCCGTAAGAAGCGTGATGCGGTAATGGGAGCCGACAATACAGTTTTGCGCTAAGGCTTGCGGATGGGTTTGGGTTATGTAGCAGGATTTCATACGGATTCTCCTTCATCGGACATTTTACAGATGTCCCCCGCTTTTCTAGCATTTTGGCGGAAAGCAGTGGGGGATACGCCAACTGTACTTTTGAATAGACGTAGAAAGTAGTTGTAATTGGGCAAACCGATTTGTTCTGCGATTTCACGGGTCGAAGCGGAGGTCATCAGCAGTAAATCCTTGGCGCGTTCAATACGTTTTTCGCTGACGTATTCCGAAAAGCCAATGCCGATTTGGTTCTTGAACAGACGGCTCAAGGTGCTGGTAGACATTTCAAAGGATTCTGCGACTTGGAGCTGGCTCAAATCCGGGTCGGCATAGTGCTTTTCCAAATAATTAAGGATATCCTTTTGCTGCTTTTTGCGGCGTTTCTCTTTTTGCTCCAAGGACTTCAGGTCTTTTTGGACTTGGTTCATATCGGCAAGGCCGTCATTCTGCCGATAGCAGGAAATAAAACTGGCACGGATTTCATCCAAATCAGTGACAATTTTTCCCGCTTTAATGGTATACTCGGTTGAGTATTGCTCGCGCAGCCATTGCAAAGCCCAAAGG
>DBFXIC010000305.1:0-11353 GCA_048455095.1 Anaeromassilibacillus sp. | reverse complement strand
AAAACCCGTAAACATCACAACCGTTCCGACAAGTTCATTGTCAAACGCAGAAACGGCAAGTAAGGCATACAGAAAGGAGCTTAATTTATGGGCAGAAGCGTTAAAAAGGGTCCTTATGTACAGCCTGTGCTGCTGAAAAGGATTCAGGAAATGAATGCGGCCGGCGAAAAGAAGATCGTGAAGACCTGGAGCAGGGCTTCCGTCATCTTCCCGGATTTCGTAGGCCACACCATCGCGGTCCATGATGGCCGCAAGCACGTTCCGGTGTATGTCACGGAGGACATGGTCGGCCACAGGCTCGGCGAGTTTGCGCCCACCAGAACCTTCAAAGGCCACGCCGGTTCCAAGACCACTGGTAAATAACGGCCGAAAGGAGTATAGACAATGGAAGCAGAAGCAAGGGCTTACCTGAAATACGCCCGTATTTCTCCCCGCAAAGTGTCCATCGTACTGGACCTGATCCGCAACAAGCCGGTGGACGTTGCGATGGCTATCCTCAAGAATACCCCCAAGGCCGCCTGCGAATATCTCATTAAGCTGTTGAAGTCGGCCATGGCGAACGCTGAGAATAACCACAACATGGATGTATCCAGACTGTACGTAGCAGAGTGCTTCGTATGTCCGGGCCCGATCCTCAAGCGCATCCGTCCCAGAGCGCAGGGCCGCGCGTATAGAATCGAGAAGAGAACTTCGCACGTCACCCTCGTGCTCAAGGAAAAAGAATAAGCAGATGAGGAGGTAAACTATGGGCCAGAAAGTAAATCCACATGGTTTCCGTGTGGGCGTTATTAAAGATTGGGATTCCCGCTGGTTCGCGAAGGACAATGTTTTCGGCGATACGCTCGTTGAGGATTACAACCTGCGCAGAACGCTGAAGAAGCAGCTCGCAGCGGCAGGCGTTCCCAAGATTGAAATTGAGCGCGATGCCTCCAAGGTGCGCGTTCATATCCACTGTGCAAAACCCGGCATGGTCATCGGCAAGGGCGGCTCGGAGATCGAGAAGCTCCGCGTCCAGTGCGAGAAGATGCTCGGAAAGCCGGTTGCAATCAATATTGTCGAAGTGAAGTCCCCGGACCTCAACGCACAGCTCATCGCTGAAAACATCGCGCAGCAGCTGGAAAAGAGAATCTCTTTCCGCCGCGCTATGAAGCAGTGCATCGGCCGTGCTATGAAGCTCGGTGCAAAGGGTATCAAGACCCAGGTGTCCGGCCGTTTGGGCGGCGCTGAAATCGCCAGAACGGAACAGTACCACGACCGCACGATTCCGCTGCAGACGATCCGCGCGGACATCGATTACGGCTTTGCAGAGGCAGCCACCACCTACGGCCGCATCGGCATCAAGGTGTGGCTCTACAAGGGTGAGGTTCTCAATGATAACCGTAAGCCCCGCAGGGAAGGAGGCAGTAAATAATGCTGTTGCCTAAACGTGTGAAATACCGCAGGGTGCATCGCGGCCGTCTGACCGGCAAAGCATACCGCGGCAATAAGGTGACCTACGGCGATTTCGGCCTGCAGGCCATGGAGCCGGCTTGGATCACCTCCAACCAGATTGAAGCAGCTCGTGTCGCCATGACACGTTACTGCAAGAGATTCGGTAAAGTCTGGATCAAGATTTTCCCGGATAAGCCGATCACAGAGAAGCCCGCTGAAACCCGCATGGGTTCCGGTAAAGGTTCCCCGGAGTACTGGGTGGCCGTTGTCAAGCCGGGCAGAGTGATGTTCGAAATTGGCGGCGTCCCGGAGGAGACCGCCAGAGAAGCGTTGCGTCTTGCATCCAACAAACTGCCGATTAAGTGCAAGTTTGTTAAAAAGGAAGGAACGGGTGGTGAGCAGTAATGAAGGCCTCAGAAGTCAGAGATTTAACAACTGCAGAACTGGAAAGTAAGCTGAAAGACCTCAAGGCCGAGCTTTTCAACCTGCGCTTCCAGCTTGCTATTAATCAGCTCGATAACCCGATGCGCATCTCCGCTGTAAAGAAAGATATCGCGCGTGTAAAAACCATTCTGCGCGAGAATGAAATCAAGGACAGCGCGAAGGCGTAACGGAAGGGAGGATTAATCTGTGAGCGATCGTAATATGAGAAAAACAGAGGTTGGCAAGGTTGTCAGCAACAAGATGGATAAGACCATTGTTGTCGCGATTGAGGACAGCGTTAAGCATCCGCTGTATAAAAAAATTATCAAACGTACCGTTAAGCTGAAGGCACATGATGAGAACAACGAATGCTCCATCGGTGACCGCGTGCGTGTGATGGAGACCCGTCCGCTCAGCAAAGAGAAGAGATGGCGTCTCGCCGAGATTATTGAGAAGGCCAAATAAGCTTGTTTGGCTTTAAGCAAAGGAGGAACGCACTGTGATACAACAGCAGACCTACCTGAAAGTGGCCGACAACACCGGCGCGAAGGAGCTTATGTGCATCCGCGTTCTCGGCGGTACCGGCAGAAGGTATGCAAATATTGGCGACGTTGTGGTTGCTTCCGTTAAGAAAGCAGCCCCCGGCGGCCAGGTAAAGAAGGGCGACGTTGTAAAGGCGGTTGTTGTCCGCACCGCTACCGGCGTGCGCCGTGACGACGGCACATACATCCGCTTCGACGAGAATGCGGCCGTTATCATTAAAGACGACAAAAATCCGAGGGGGACGCGTATCTTTGGGCCTGTGGCAAGAGAGCTGCGCGATAAGGATTATATGAAGATCCTGAGCCTTGCCCCCGAAGTGCTGTGATGGGAGGTGCTCACTGATGAATAACAAAGTTCATGTAAAAACGGGTGACACCGTCATCGTTATCAGCGGTAGGGACCGCGGCAAGAAGGGCAAGGTCATGGCCGTGAGCCCGAAGGAAGGCAAAGTCATCGTTGAGGGCCGCAACATGGTCAGCAAGCATGTGAAGGCCCGCAAGATGGGCGACCAGGCCGGCATTGTCCAGGCTGAGAGCGCTATCTACGCCTGCAAGGTCCAGATTGTCTGCCCGCGCTGCGGCAAACCGACGCGTGTCGCACATAAGATTTATGAAGACGGCACCAAGGAACGCATTTGCGCAAAATGCGGCGAGTCGCTGTAAGGGAGGATAAAACATGGCCAGACTTAAGGAATACTACAGAAAAGATGTCGCTCCGGCGCTGATGAAGAAGTTTTCCTACAAGAGCGTGATGCAGATTCCGAAGCTCGATAAGGTCGTCATCAATGTCGGCGCCGGCGAGGCAAAGGAAAACGCAAAGGTAATCGACGCCATTATTACGGATCTCTCCGCCATTACCGGCCAGAAGCCGATGATCTGCAAAGCGAAGAAATCTGTTGCAAACTTCAAGCTCCGTGAGGGCATGAATATCGGCGTAAAGGTGACGCTCAGAGGAGACCGCATGTACGAGTTCATCGACAGGCTCTTCAATGTAGCGCTCCCGCGCGTCAGAGACTTCAGAGGCATCAACCCGAACTCTTTTGATGGCCGCGGCAATTACAATTTGGGCATCAAAGAACAGTTGATCTTCCCGGAGATCGACTATGACAAGATCGATAAGGTCCGCGGAATGGACATCTGTTTCGTGACTACCGCAAACACCGACGAGGAATCCAGAGAGCTTTTGACCCTCATGGGCGCCCCGTTTGCGAAATAAGGAGGGATTATTGTGGCCAAGACTTCTATGAAAATCAAACAGCGTAGACCGGCGAAGTATTCTTCCCGTGAGTACAACAGATGCAAAATCTGTGGCAGGCCGCATGCCTATCTTCGCAAGTTCGGAATTTGCCGCATCTGCTTCCGCGAACTCGCCTACAAGGGTGAGATTCCGGGCGTGAAAAAGGCCAGCTGGTAAAGCTTAGCAAAGGAGGTAACGGTATGCAAATTACAGATACAATTGCTGATTTGCTCACCCGTATTCGCAATGCGGTTTCCGCAAAGCATGATTCCGTCGATATCCCCGCTTCCAACATGAAGAAGGCCATTGTGCAGATCCTTGTTGACGAGGGCTATGTAAAGAATTATACGGTGGTTGAGGACGGCAAGCAGGGCATCATCAAAGTGAACTTGAAATATGGCGAGGGCAAGACCCCGGTAATCAAGGGTCTGCGCCGGGTTTCCAAGCCGGGCCTTCGCATCTATTCCAGCGCTGAGGAACTGCCGAAGGTCATGAAGGGCCTGGGCGTCGCCATCATCTCCACTTCCAAGGGCGTTATGACGGACCGTCAGGCGCGCAAGGAAAATGTTGGCGGAGAGGTCCTCGCATTTATTTGGTAAACAAGGGGGTGCAGAAATGTCTCGAATTGGAAGAAAACCCATAAATATTCCCGCTGGCGTCACCGTTACGGTTGACGGCAACGTCATTACAGTGAAGGGTCCGAAGGCAACCCTCACCCAGCAGTTCCATCCGAACATGCAGGTGGCGGTTGAAGGAAGCGAAATCCTCGTGACCCGTCCGAACGACGAAAAAGAGAACCGCTCTCTGCACGGCCTGACCCGTACGCTCATCAACAATATGGTTGTTGGCGTAACGGAGGGCTTTAAGAAGGAGCTGGACGTCAACGGCGTCGGCTACCGTGTGCAGAAGCAGGGAAAGAACCTCGTTATGAACCTGGGCTATTCCCATCAGGTGATTGTTCCGGAGATCGACGGCATCACAATCGAATGCCCGTCCGCGAACAAGATCGTGATCCTCGGCCCGGACAAACAGAAGGTCGGCCAGTTTGCGGCGGAAGTCCGCGAGAAGCGTCCGCCGGAGCCGTACAAGGGCAAGGGTATCCGCTATACTGGCGAATTTGTCCGTCATAAGGAAGGCAAGGCCGGTAAGGGCGCCAAGAAGTAAGGAGTGAATGACAAATGGTGAATAAGGCTGATACAAACAAAGCCAGATTGAACCGCCACAAGAGAGTGCGCGGCAAGATTTCCGGCACTGCAGAGTGCCCGCGCCTGAATGTATTTCGCTCTACCACAAACATCTACGCCCAGATCATCGACGATGTAAAAGGAGTTACCCTCGTGGCAGCTTCTTCCCTGGACAAGGAGTTCAATGGTAACGGCGGAAACAAAGAAGCCGCACGCAAGGTTGGCGAACTGCTCGCCAAACGCGCCGCTGAAAAGGGCATTTCCCAGGTCGTATTTGACCGCGGCGGTTATATTTTCCACGGCCGCGTCAAAGAGCTGGCCGAAGGCGCCCGCGAGGGCGGCCTCAAGTTCTAAGAAGGAGGGATACTTTTGGCTAGATTTGACGCACCCAGACAGCAGTCTCAGGATGAGATGCAGGAGCATGTGGTCGCAATCAACCGTGTAAGTAAGACCGTCAAGGGCGGCCGTATCTTCAAGTTCGCTGCGCTCGTCGTAGTTGGCGACGGAAAAGGTACCGTCGGTTTTGGCATTGGTAAAGCGGGCGAAGTTCCCGAGGCGATCCGCAAGGGCATTGAGGACGCCAAGAAGAACCTGATTAAGGTCGCAATGCGCGGCTCCACAATCCCGCATGAGATCATCGGCGAGTACGGCGCGGGCAGAGTTCTGATGAAGCCCGCTGCACCTGGTACCGGCGTTATCGCTGGCGGCCCGGTTCGTGCGGTTGTCGAGGCTGTGGGTATCAGAGATATCCGTACCAAGGCACTGCGTTCCAATAATCCGTGCAATGTAGTCCGTGCGACCCTGGCCGGTATGGCTCAGCTGCGCACCGCCGACGAAGTGGCCGCCATCCGCGGTAAGTCGGTGCAGGACATTCTTTAAGGAGGGGGTAGCAAGATGGCACAGGTTAAAGTGAAGCTGGTAAAAAGTCTTATCGGCAGCAAGAAAGACCAGATTGCAACCGCCCAGGCGCTTGGTCTTCGCAAAATCGGCGACGAGTCCGTTCAGCCGGACAACGACCAGACAAAGGGTAAGGTGGCAAAGATCGTCCACCTTGTCGAGGTAGTCAAAGCGTAAGCGAGCAAGGAGGTGCGAGTAAAATGAATTTGCATGATCTAACTGCAACGCCTGGTTCCACAAAGGAATCCAAGCGGATCGGCAGAGGCCACGGCTCCGGCCAGGGCAAGACTGCCGGCAAGGGTCATAAAGGCCAGAAGGCCAGAGCAGGTCACGGCATGCGTCCGGGCTTTGAAGGCGGCCAGATGCCTCTGCAGAGACGTGTTCCGAAAAGAGGATTTAACAACATTTTTGCCAAAACCATCGTGGCGATCAATGTAAGCGCTCTGGAAGTTTTTAAGGCGGGCGCGGTTGTTGACGCGCAGGCGCTCAGAGATGCGGGCATTGTCAAGAAGACCTGCGACGGCGTCAAGATTCTCGGCAATGGCGCACTCACTAAGAAGTTAACCGTCAAGGTCACTGCCTATTCCGAAGCTGCAAAGCAGAAGATAGAGGCCGCAGGTGGGAAGGCAGAGGTGATCTGAGTTGTTCAAAACAATCAAGAATGCCTGGAGCATTCCCGATCTGCGTAAGAAGATTCTTTTCACCCTGTTCATCATCGTGGTGTTCCGTTTTGGCGCCACGATCCCGGTTCCTTTCCTGGACGTCAACGCCCTGAAGGGCTTGATGGGGACGGTAAGTGAGAGCGGCAACGCCCTCAGTTATCTGGATATGCTGTCCGGCGGCGCTTTCGCAAACGCAACCATGTTTGCAATGGGCGTCACCCCGTACATCAACAGTTCCATTATTATGCAGCTGCTGACGGTTGCCATCCCTCCGCTGGAGCGTATGGCGAAGGAAGGCGAAGAAGGCCGCAAGAGAATTGCCACCATCACCCGCTATGTCACCGTTGCTCTGGGCTTGATCCAGGGTACTGCATATTATTTCTATTTGCGTAACAGCACCTATCAAGGTGCCCCGATCGCCTTGTACACCTCTGGTTGGGAGCAGGTCTTTGCCGCATTTGTCATCGTTCTGGCGTTCACCGCCGGCACGGCCATGATGATGTGGATGGGCGAGCAGATCAACCAGAAGGGCCTCGGCAATGGTATTTCCATCCTCCTGTTCTCCGGCATTGTGGCCAGACTGCCGCACACCATCCGGCTGCTCGGCCAGTATATCAGCGCCGCGAACGAGGATCCGACGAACTACGGCAAGTTCTACTTCCTTGTCCCGCTGTTCGTACTTGTTTTCCTGGCAGTTATCTGGGTAATCGTTTTCATGAACGACTCCGAGCGCCGCATCCCGGTCCAGTACGCGAAGCGCGTAGTGGGACGCAAGATGTATGGCGGACAGAGCACCCATATTCCGATCAAGGTTGCGATGTCCGGCGTTATGCCGATCATCTTCGCAAGCTCGATCCTCTCCATCCCCAGCACTATCCAGCTCTTCATGGGCAGCAATGTGACGGGCTTTTGGAAGTCCTTCTTTGATGCCTTCTCTTCCACGGGCTGGATGTACTCCGTTCTGTATTTCCTTCTGATTATCATGTTTGCTTACTTCTATGTAACCATTCAGTATAATCCGATCGAGATGGCCAATAATCTTCGTCAGAATAACGGCACTATCCCGGGCATCCGTCCCGGCAAGCCGACGTCTGACTTTATCTCGAAGATCCTTTCCAAGATCACGTTGATTGGCGCTCTGTTCCTCGCTGTGATTGCGCTGCTGCCGATTATCTTCGGTGCGGCGACCGGTATGCACAACCTGTCCCTGGGCGGCACTTCCATCATCATTCTGGTGGGCGTTGCTCTGGATACGATGAAGCAGCTGGAATCCCAGATGATGATGCGCCATTATAAAGGCTTCCTTGACTGATAAGGAGGAAATGGTATGAATCTGATTCTTCTCGGCGCACCTGGCGCCGGCAAAGGGACCCAGGCAGAAGTGATCTGCCAGCATCTCTCCATCCCCGCGATTTCCACGGGGAACATGATCCGCGAAGCGCTGAAGAGCGGCACGGAGATGGGCTTGAAGGCAAAGTCCTTCATGGACGCAGGCAAGCTGGTACCCGATGAGGTCGTGATCGGCATCGTCAAAGAGCGTTTGGCGCAGGACGACTGCAAGAACGGTTTTGTACTGGACGGCTTCCCGCGCACCATTCCCCAGGCCGAGGCTCTGGACAAGATGGGCATCGTCATCGACAAGGTCATCGATATTGAAGTTGCCGATGACAAGATTGTGGAGCGTATGTCCGGACGCCGTGTCTGCGAAACCTGCGGCGCCACCTACCACCTGCTTTATAACAAGCCGGAGGAAGAGGGCAAGTGCGGCAAGTGCGGAGGCGCCCTCATTCAGCGGAAGGATGACCATCCGGATACAGTGAAAGAGCGCCTGAGCGTCTATCACGAGCAGACCGAGCCCCTCAAGGATTACTATGAGAAGCAGGGCAAGCTTTGCATCGTGGAAGGCCAGGAAGAGGTGGCTGACACCACCAAACTGACCTTGGCCGCGTTAGAGGCGTAACCATGATTGTGCTGAAAACCAGCCGCGAGCTCGCAATTATGCGGGAGGCGTGCAGGATCTCTGCAAAAGCACTCAAGCTGGCCGGCGAGGCGGTCGAGCCCGGGGTTTCCACCTGGGAAATCGACCGCGTTGTCCGCCGCGCGATCGAGGAAGAGGGCGCAAAGCCCAACTTCCTTGGTTACGGCGGCTTTCCGGGCAGTGCATGTATCTCTGTAAACGACGTGGTGATCCACGGCATACCCCATAAGGAGATCATCCTGAAACAAGGCGACATCGTCAGTATTGACACCGGCGCTTTTTACGAGGGATTCAACGGCGATAACGCTTATACGTTCCCCTGTGGGGACGTCAGCGAGGAAGCCCAACGCCTTATGGATGTCACACGCGAGAGCCTCTATGAGGGCATCAAGGCCGCAAAGGCCGGGGCCCGCATTGGGGACATCGGCAGCGCGGTCCAGCGGTATGTCGAGGCGCGCGGCTACTCGGTGGTACGGGATTTTGTCGGCCACGGAGTAGGTGCGAAGCTGCATGAAGACCCAAGTGTTCCCAATTACGGCACGCCGGGCAGAGGCGTGCGCCTGTTACCAGGCATGACCATCGCGATTGAACCAATGATCAACGCCGGTGTAAAGGAAGTCAAAACGCTGCAAGACGGTTGGACGACCGTCACAGTGGATGGAAAACTTTCCGCGCACTTTGAGCACACCATCGCCATCACCCCGGATGGGCCGGTGATTATGACGTTGCCGGAATAAAGGGGGAGACCATGGATTTTGTGAGAGGACTCGTTGTTCGCGCCCTTGCCGGGCGGGACAAAGGCGGCTTCTTCACTGTGCTGGAGGCGGACGCCGACATGGCCGTGATTTGCAACGGCAAGAGGCGGAGTCTCGAACACCCCAAAAGGAAGAAGCAAAAACACCTTCTTGCAACCAAGACGATCTTGGAAGAGGGTTCATTGCAAACCAACCGTGAAATACGCCGCGCTCTCCGTCCGTTTGAAACGGAGGGCCGTTTTCCGCAAGAGGAGGCTACTGTATGTCGAAACAGGACGTAATTGAAACCGAGGGTATTGTGACCGAAGCGCTCCCAAACGCAATGTTTATGGTAGAGCTTCAAAACCACCACCAGGTGCTGGCCCACATCTCCGGCAAGCTCCGGATGAACTTCATCCGCATTCTGCCGGGCGATAAGGTGACGATCGAACTTTCTCCGTACGATCTGACCCGTGGCCGCATTACGTGGCGTTCGAAATAGGAGATTCCGCAGGAGGGTTCATCCGCCGCGGGATTTCATCATGAGACTTACTAAGGGAGGGCGCACAAATGAAAGTCAGACCTTCTGTCAAAAAGATTTGCGAGAAGTGCAAGATCATTAAGCGCAAGGGCAAAGTCATGGTCATCTGTGACAACCCGAAGCATAAGCAGCGCCAGGGTTGAAAGCCGCGCTTTCAAACACGGCCCGCCTGATACGGCGGGGACCACGGGGCCGGGCGAAGTTTCGTCCGCATTCCCGCGTTCCGCTTTGGGGGCGCTGTCCCCACTAACTTGAAAGACTAATTTGGAGGTGCAACCAGTATGGCGCGTATAGCAGGTATTGATCTGCCCAGAGACAAGCGCATCGAAATTGCTCTTACCTATATTTTTGGTATCGGCCGCAAGACCGCCACGGATATTTGCAAGGCAACGGGTGTGAACCCCGACATCCGCGTCAGGGACCTGACCGAAGACGATGCATCCAAGCTGAGAGAATATATCGATAAGAACTGCCGCGTGGAAGGCGACCTTCGCCGCGACGTTGCGTTCGATATCAAGAGACTGATTGAGATCGGCTCCTATCGCGGACTCCGTCACCGCAAAGGCCTGCCGGTAAGAGGCCAGCGTTCCAAGACCAACGCGCGTACGCGCAAGGGTCCGAGAAAGACCATGGCCAATAAGAAGAAATAAGCAGGGAGGGATTTAAAAGATGGCAGCACAGAAGGGCGCTAAGAGAGGTACCACTGTTCGCAGACGCCGTGAACGCAAGAATATTGACCGTGGAGCTGCTCATATCCAGTCCACCTTTAATAACACGATTGTGACCATCACCGATACCCAGGGCAACGCGATCTCCTGGGCAAGTTCCGGTGAGCTGGGCTTCAGAGGCTCCAGAAAGTCCACCCCCTTTGCCGCACAGACCGCCGCGGAGACCGCTGCAAAGGCAGCGATGGAGCACGGCATGAAGACGGTTGAGGTTTATGTGAAGGGACCGGGCGCTGGCCGTGAGGCCGCGATCCGTGCGCTGCAGGGCGCAGGGCTCGAAGTCAGCATGATCAAAGATGTCACCCCGATTCCGCACAATGGATGCCGTCCTCCGAAGAGAAGACGCGTCTAATTCAAAACCGATTACAGGAGGTGCAACCTTATTATGGCAAGATATACTGATGCTGTGTGCAAGCTCTGCCGCCGCGAGGGCCAGAAGCTGTTCCTGAAGGGCGCGCGCTGCTACACAGATAAATGCGCGGTTACGCGCAGAGCATATGCCCCCGGCCAGCATGGCCAGGGCCGCAAAAAGACGTCCGAGTACGGCCTGCAGCTGCGTGCAAAGCAGATGACCAGACGTTTCTACGGCGTTCTTGAGAGCCAGTTCCACGATTATTATGAAATGGCTACCAAGCGCGAAGGTAAGACCGGCGACGAGCTGCTCACCATCCTGGAGAGCCGCCTCGACAACGTTGTTTATCGCGCAGGCTGGGCTTCCTCCCGTGCGGAGGCTCGCCAGCTGGTGGTACACGGCCACTTCAATGTGGACGGCAGAAGAGTGGACATTCCGTCCTACCTTGTAAAACCGGGCCAGGTGATTGCTATCCGCGACAAGAGCCGCCAGAGCGATAAGTTCAAGGCGATCCTGGAGCAGAATCATCTTGTTCCGAAGTGGCTCGACGTCAACAGCGAGACCTTGGAAGCGAAGATTTTGGCGCTGCCGACCCGTGAGGAAATCGACCTCGAAGTCGATGAGACCCTCATCGTTGAGTTGTACTC
>DBFXIC010000304.1:0-4161 GCA_048455095.1 Anaeromassilibacillus sp. | reverse complement strand
TCGATGTCGCCGGAGAGCGCTTCCTTATCTGCAACCACCTCGGCGGCCTGTGCCAGCGCTTCCGCGAACGGCTTCCAGCTCTCGCTGGTGTAGTTCTCTTCGGAGAGGTTCTTCAGGATATTGTAGAGATCCTCCAGGGCGCTCTTATCGCCCGGCTTGAAGTCCAGATAGTGGATGACGTCCATCAGGTCGGACCAGGCCTCGTTGATCTCCGCCTGAGTTGCCGCCGAGTCGTCCAAAACATCCTTCGCCGCATCGTATGCAGCCATGAAGGCGTCCGTCACGTCGCTGACAAGTTCGTCGACCGTGCCGTCCTCCACATACTTGGTAGCATAGTCATAGGTCTGCTGCAGGATGCTCTTGTCCGTCAGTTCGAACACGAAGTCCAGGTCGAGCGCTTTATCCTTCATCGTGGTGGCATAGGTGTACGCGTTGCCGGTGATCAGGTCCATCTCGCCGTTGACGGTCACGGAGCGGAACGCACGGTTTTCCACGCGCGGTTCAAAGGTCAGCACAAGGTTCGTGCCGCTCTCCACATTCTTTGCAACATACTTGCCGGTCAGGTCTGCCAGCTTCTGCGGCTCTCCGTTCACCTTCAACGTCACGTTCTTGCTGTTGTAGCGGATGTTTATATCGTTTTCCACCGGTTTGACGTCGGGATTCGGTACGGCAAACGGCAGAATCGTCCCCTGCTCCGCGCCCTCGGCCCAATAGGTGAAGTCGCTGAAAGTAATGTCCGTGTTGATGTCTCTGCCGCCGTTGAGCGCGATTACGCCGATCTTGATGTCCTCTTTTGCAGCATTGCCCACGGAGTTGCAGGTTTGTTCCCCTGTTTTCACCCAGTTGACATTGTCGTAGCTGTAATATGCGGTGAAGGTCGTGCCGTGTTTTTCCAGCTTCAACCAAGCGGGCGCGTCCTTCTGCTCGTCGGGCAGCGTGGTCTCTTTATAAGCTTTTTCGTAGCGCATGCACTCAAAGCAGTTGCCGCCGAACTTCTCATGGAAACGGCGCATGGATCCCATCAAGTGCTGCTCGTCTGTAAACGCCACCAGAGCCGCGCTCTGGAAGGCAGCGTTCAAGCCGCCGCTGACCTTTACGGTCACGGTGAAATTCTCATCCTCGGGCGCTTTGACCACCATGTTTTTAATCGCCATGTCTCCGGAAAGTTTTCCAACATCGCTCTTTTGCGAAGTGATTGTGACAGCATTTTCCCCCACAAAGCGGATGTTTTCCTTGTCCTCGCGCACAATGCCCCACACGTCTTGGTTCAGCAGGAACGGTTTGGCGGTGACAGTGACCGTGCATTCCGCCTTCACAGACGGGTCCAGCGCGGACGAGGCCGTGATGACCGCAGTGCCGGGCTTGTGTGCCGTGATCTGTCCGCCGGATACCGTGGCGACCGTCTCGTCGCTCGAAGTCCAGACCAGCTCCTTGAGCAGAGCATCCTCCGGTTGGATCGTCGCCTGAAGTGTGTCCTTGCGATCCTGTTCAATAGTCAGTTCTGTGCGGTCCAACACAATGGATTCCACTGTGGACGGTTTCTCCCGCAGAATCTTTACCGCGCAGCCGCCGCCTGCCTTGACCGGGATGGAGAGGGTATCTTCCTTTGTGACAGCGCGGGCCTCAAACGCCATGCTGCGCTTGTCGCCGGAGCCGTCGCGGTAGATCAGCGCGTAATACGTGCCGTCGCCCAGGAAATCGAGCGGGAACTCCGCGTCGCGGGCGTCTACAGAGACACATGCGCCATACCAGTCCTCGCCGTCACGGCGCACCATGGTGGTGAATTCACCCGGATAGCCGTCGATCAGTTTGGTGTCGTCCCAGACGACCGGCATGTTTTGATAGAAGGAGTAGGCCGGGCTGCTGCGATAGTCCTCAATACTGCTGGCAAGGCAGTGCATGCCGCTCTGCACCAGCACGGACAGCGCCACCTGGAAGCCCGTCGTGGTCGGGTTGTTGCCGCGCGGATAGATCTGTTCCGTCACGTCCGCCGGACCGACCGCCGCACGGGTGAACGGGATGACCGAATACTGGAATGGCGTGAGAGAATGCTCTTCGCCGCGAATTGCTTCACGGGTGAGCACATTCGGATAGGTGCGCACTTCGCCGCTCGGCTTGTTCGCGCCGTGCGCGTTGACGATCAACCCGTATTTGGCGCAGTCCTTATAAATATCCTCGTAAAGCTGCATTCTGCCCTGGGCTTCGCTGTCAAAGAAATCGACCTTGATGCCCTTGATGCCCTTAGCCGCCCAATCGGGAAGGCGCGCGGCGCGTTTTTCCGGTGTGTTCAGGTCGTCGCAGATGACCCATGCGATCAGGCCGACGCCCTTTTCATCCGCATAGTCCTGGATCTCGTCGTACCAGTCAAAGTATCCCTCGTACGCATAGCGCTGATGGTCGGGGTTCGGGGCCTCCGGCTGCCAGCCGCGGTCCATGATGAAATACTTCCATCCCATCTCGGCCGCGAAGTCGATATACCGTTTTATTTCGGTGGTGTTGCTCTGCATGTTGAAACCACCGACCAGCCATGTCCAGGAGGATACGCCGGGTTCTACCCAGGAATAGTCGTCCTGTACCTCCGGGTCGGGATCCGGGCTAAGGTTTTCGACCATGGTGTTCTCCACAATGTCGTCCAGCCCACCGATGATCGCGGTGCGCCACGGGGAGACGAACGGCGCCTGTGTGCTGATGGGTTTGGAACCCTGTTCCAGAGACGGAACCACCTGCAACAGGCCGGTGCCGTCGGCGCGCACCATGGAACCGGAGTATGTACTGCTGAGATCGGCTTCCGTAATCAGTGCATAGACGTCGTCCGGTGTCTTGACCAGCAGGGGGATGGACTGGTTGCCGCTGACCTTCTCCACCGGATTTTCCGAATAGGAGCCCTCATAAGAGAATCCGCCGCTCCCATAGGGCATGGACCAGAGGGTAGAACCCTGCGGTACCCGGAAGGCGGTGTTTTCCGCCGTGATATTCATGCTTTCCGTCCCGTCCGCACGGATGACGTAGCGCACTGCAACGCCGTCGTCGTAAGAGCGGACGATCACGTCAAATGCCACCCCATCCTTGGTGAAGGAGATGGTGCGCTCCTGTGCCCGGTTGACATATTCCGCCTTTTTGCGGGAAGGTACGGTGTATGTTTCGTCAATCTGCTTGACTGCAGAGACGCCGGTGTATTCCAGGCCCTGCGAGAAATCTGCGAGGCTGGTTTCCATGCCCAGGGCCGCCCAGTCGAGCACGGTCTTCCCTTCGCGCATGGCAGTGTAGGAGAGACCGCCGTCCGCGCCCAGACGCAGGACCGCTTCCACGGAGCCGTCAGGGGAGGGCAGCGCCCACACGCGGCCTTCCACTTCATCGCCCACGATGAATTCCAACGACGCACTGCGGGTGACGTCGCCCAAGGTGGCCTCGCAGGTGATCTGTGCCACGCCGTTTTCGCCGCCGGTGACCACGCCGTCCGCAGAGACGGAGGCAACCTCTGGATTATCGCTGGTAAACACCAGGTCTCCGGGTGCAAATTCCGCGGCACTGCCGTCGACCAATGTGCCGTCGGCCGTGAGCACCGCCTGCTCGCCCTTTTGCAGCATCTGCCTGTCCGCGCGCAGAGAGACAGATTTCAGGCTTTTCAGCACGGCCTCATCCAAAAGCAGTTTTGCGTCGGCCCAGGTGCTGTGGTCGCCCTGCTTATCGCCGTCGCCGCCGTCCGTGCTGATGAGCACCAACATCTTTGCGTCCTCAGGAATGTCCACATGGATGGGAAGGGGTTCGCTGTCTATCCTGCGGACATCGCTGCGGTAGACCTCTTCGCCGTCGATCTCTACGATAAATTCGCAGGAACTTTTTTCTTTCTTGTCGTTATTTGTACCGTCATGGATGCCGACGACCGCCTCAAACGCCTTTGCGCCCATGTTTTCCACGGAATAGACCATTTTGGATGGCGCATGGATGCAAATGCCCTTCTCGTAGACGATATGGCCGCCCTGCCCGTCGCGCAGTTGGATGGGGTTTCCATCCAAGCCCTTGTCCTTTTGCGGCTCGCCCCAGGCGGTGGTGGCGCTTTCCCATTGCAGGTCGCTGATATAGATGCCGCCTACTTCCTGTTCCACTTGAACCAGTCCTGTCTGCGGCGCGGCCTCCGTGCCGGCCTGCTGTGCAAACGCC
>DBFXIC010000303.1:0-3402 GCA_048455095.1 Anaeromassilibacillus sp. | reverse complement strand
CCATGCAATGTGTCAAAGAACACACGCAGCATGGCGATCAGTTTTTGACGATTCTCTTCCTTCTCCAGCATCTGCGGGTTGACCTTCTGGTTCAGCAGCACACCTCCCGTGATCTTATCAGTAGGCAACTTGGAGATGGATTTGAACACCGCGGTCGGGCCGTGCCGGTCCGCCGCATGCGACGGGGAACAGCCCTCCGCCAGAGGTTCGCCCGCCTTGCGGCCGTCCGGGGTCGCCGTCGTTCCGGCACCCTGCGGCACATTTGCGGAGATGGAAGACGTCCCCGCATAGTATACACCGCCGATTGGTCCGCGTCCATAGCGTGTATTGTGATAATGCGAAAGCTCGTCGATATAAATGTCATAGGATTCGCGCGTGAGGGAATCCACATAATCGTCGTCGTTGCCATACTTCGGCGCGGCAACCAACAGCTTACGAATGCGTTCTCCCTCCTCGCCCGCAAAATTGTTCATCAGGGCGTCCCAAAGCTGGGCCGGGGTTATCGCACGATCCTCAAACACACACTTCTTGATGGCAGCCAGAGAATCGCCCTGATTGGCGATGCCGACCTGCAGATCGCTAATGAAATCATAAACCGCGCCGCCCTCTTTGAGGTTAAGGCCGCGCTCGATGCAGTCGTCGCACAGGGCCGAACACAATATGTCGGCCGTGTCCTTTTCCAGAACCGTGTCACAGCAGTTGTCGATAATGACGCACTGACGGGTGAACTCCCGAATGATCTTATCCCAGGCGGCCATGACCTGGTCGAAGGAGGTCATATCCTTGAAGTGTCCCACGCCCTCGCAGACTTTGATACCGGATTCGATATCCACGCCGTCGTTCAGCGCGATCATCAGGGACTTCGGGAAGTTCAGGAAGCTCATGCCAGTGCAGCGGTAACCCCACTTGCCGGGCACCGCCACCTCCACACAGCCGATGGCGCTGTAGTCGTAAGCGTCCTCCGGCTTCACGCCTTTTTGGATGAAGGATGGGATAATGATTTCATCGTTGTTGAACGCTGGCATGCCGAAGCCCAGGCGCATCACTTCGATGGCCTCCTGCATGAAATCGGCCGGCAGATTTTTGTGGTAGCGGACCGTCAGGTTCGGCTGTGTCAAGCGGGTCTGCGCCACGCTGCGCAGGATCAGAAAACTCAACGGATTGACGGCATCCTTCCCGTCCGGCGTCTGGCCGCCCACGGTGACATTCTGGTAGAGCGGGCTGCCCGCCGAGAAGCGGGTATGGCTCCAGGAACGGATTTTATTGATGGTGTACGTTTTCAGCCAGAGATTCGCTAGCAGCTCGCACGCGGACTCCTCCGTGATGCGGCCTTCGCGGAGATCCGCTTCATAGTACGGGTTTAAATACTGGTCCATACGGCCGTAGGAGAGAGAATGGCCGTTGCTCTCAATCTGCAAGCAGAGGTGCACCAGCCACAACGCCTGCACAGCCTCATAGAAGGTCTCCGCAGGTTCATAGGGCACCTTGTTGAGCACACGGTTCATCTCCAGCAGCTCCGCCCTGCGGCCCTCATCCTGTTCCTTCTGCGCCATTTGAAAAGCCAAGTTGGCATAGCGCTTTGCAAACGCGACCGTCGCGTCCACAACGATCAGCACGGCGCGGTAAAAATATGATTTGTGCAGGTTCTCGGCCTCGGTGAGGTCGAGCTCCCGGAGCTTTTGCTCTGCGCGTGCGCGGTACTCCTTGAGTCCCTTTTGCAGCATGCGGCGGTAATTGACTGCGACGTGCGCATCTCCGGAGGTGATGTTGCCCTCTGCCTTGATAATCCCCAAATCGTAAAAGATTTTTGCAGATTCCGGCATGGCGGCCAGTCCGCGCTCTTTCGTGGTGTTATGCTCCCAGAAGGGGGCGATTTCGCGCAGAACCCGCTTATTTTCCTCCGTGATATAAAAGCGGTCGCCGTCGCGCTTGTCGAATTCGTCCAGTTCGTCGATCACCCAATCCATCGCGTACTCCGGGAAAATGGGGGCGGCGCGATTGCTGGATGCCTGGTTGCCCGCCAACAGCGTCTGTGGCTCGATAAAGATGCTCATGCCATCCAAGACATTCCGGTACATCAGAGCGCGCCGAATAGCAAGCGGCTGATCCATATTTTCGCGGTATGTCTCCGTGGTGATTTTTGCACGCTCCACACACACCATCGGCTTTGCGTTCAAAAGATCTTCACGGAACTCGTGCATCCGCGCGGTCAATTCTCCAAAATGGCTCATCAGAAATCCTCCTATATGATGCATCAAAATGAAACAATCAGCGTACACAATTCAAAATGGGTTTTATGAAAACAACAGCTCTGCCGCGCCGATGATGCCGAAGTTATCCCCCAGCTCGGCAAACTTGAAATATACCGGCAGGTCGTTTCCGTTATACTGGTCAAAGAGCTCGCGCACCCGCGGGAACAGCCGGTCTCCAAAGTGTACCAACCCGCCGCCAAAGACAAAGCAATTGATATTCAGCGTCTGGTACAGGTTATAGAGCCAGACAGCAAGATACTGGGCCATCTGCTCCACCGCCCACTTGGCCATCGGATCATCGAGGTCGAACGCCTGCTGGATATGTACGGCGGTGATCTTCTCTGGGCTGCCCGCCAGCTCCGTCATAACGGTAGTTTCCCCCGCGGCAATCTTTTTGCGGATGTGCTTGACAATCATCGAGCCGGAACAATAGGACATGAAGCAGCCCTTGTTCCCGCATCCGCATTCGATCCCCTGGCCAGGGGTGATCAGCATGTGCCCTGTCTCACCCGCCCAGCCGTACCGACCTCGAAACAGCTGATTATTGATGATGATACCGCTTGCGATTCCAGTGCTCACCGCACAGTAGATCATGTGCTGAAAGCCGCGCCCAGCGCCTTTTTTATGCTCCGCCAGTGCCGCGACATGCGTATCATTGTCCAGAATTACGCGCATGCCGTCGAGCTTTTTCATCAGGTATTCCCTTGCGGGAAAATCGTGAATTTTGGTCAGGTTGGTGGTCTTTAAAAGCCGCCCCTCTTCAAAAAGAACATAGGACGGCATCCCGATGCCCACGCCGCGCATCTGTTCCGGCGCCAGATGATTCTCTGCCATGATCTCCTGAACTGTCTGCGCCAATGCGTCAAAGAACGGTTCCGCCTCCAATGAAGGGTCTGACGGGACTTTTTTCCGGACAATCAAATTCTGGTCGCTGTCAAACAGGCCATATGCAATTTTGGTTCCGCCAACGTCCACGCCAATGGTAAACTGTTCCATTCTGAATGCCCCTTTCCACCGCTCTTCTCAGTCAATATTTCCGAGCAGCCGCACCGTTTTCTTTACACCTATATTATAGCGTTTTCTCTTCAAATGTCAATACTAAATTTACGTTCGTAAGTTATTTTTCTTCAAACATTCAATATTCCTTTAC
>DBFXIC010000302.1:0-2887 GCA_048455095.1 Anaeromassilibacillus sp. | reverse complement strand
CCGTCATACAGTGTAACCTTTACGTCCACAACGTTGTAGCCCGCCAGGACACCGGAAAGCATTGCTCCCTGGATACCTTGGTCAACCGCAGGAATATATTCCTTCGGGATGGAGCCGCCGACCGTTGCGTTGACGAACTCGTAACCTTTTTCGGGGTTCGGCTCGACCTTAATTTTAACATGGCCGTACTGGCCTTTACCGCCGGACTGTCTTGCATACTTGGTGTCCACATCCGCCAGCTTGCGGATGGTTTCCTTGTAAGCAACCTGCGGTTTGCCGACGTTCGCCTCTACCTTGAATTCACGCAGCAGTCTGTCTACGATGATCTCCAAGTGAAGCTCGCCCATGCCGGCGATGATCGTCTGTCCGGTTTCCTCGTCGGTGTAAGCCTTGAAGGTCGGGTCCTCTTCCGCCAGCTTTGCCAGCGCAATGCCCATCTTCTCCTGGCCTGCCTTCGTCTTGGGTTCGATGGCAACGCGGATAACCGGCTCCGGGAATTCCATGGACTCCAGAATAACCGGATGCTTTTCGTCGCACAGGGTGTCGCCGGTGGTGGTGTTCTTCACACCGATTGCCGCGGCAATATCACCTGCATAGACAACGTCGATATCCTGACGATGGTTAGCATGCATCTGCAGAATACGACCGATTCTCTCGTTGCTGTCCTTGACAGAGTTGTACACCGTCGCGCCGGCGCTCAGGGTACCGGAATACACACGGAAATAGCACAGCTTGCCAACAAACGGGTCAGTCGCAATCTTAAACGCAAGCGCTGCAAAAGGCTCGTCATCGGTAGAATGGCGTTCCTCTTCCTCGCCAGTGTCGGGGTTGACGCCGCGAATCGCAGCGATGTCGGTCGGGGCCGGCATATAATCGACAATCGCGTCCAGAAGCTTCTGCACGCCCTTGTTCTTATAGGAAGTACCGCAGGTGACCGGAACCATCGTATTGTCGATGGTGGACTTGCGGATGGTGCGGACGATCTCTTCTTTGGTAAGCTCTCCGCCGGAGAGATACTTCTCCATGAGCTCGTCGTCCTGCTCGGCGACATGTTCAATCAGCGCATTGTGGTATTCCTCGGCCAATTCACGCATGTCCTCCGGAATATCCTCCTGACGCATATCCTTACCCATATCGTCATAGTAGACGTCAGCCTTCATATCGATCAGGTCGATGATCCCACGGAAGGTATCTTCACTGCCGATCGGAAGCTGAATCGGAACAGCATTACACTTGAGGCGTTCCTTCATCATCTTGACGACGTTGTAGAAGTCGGCGCCCATGATGTCCATCTTGTTGACGTACGCCATACGCGGAACATGATATTCCTCTGCCTGACGCCAAACCGTCTCGGACTGGGGCTCAACGCCGCCCTTCGCGCAGAAAACGGTTACAGAACCGTCCAGCACGCGCAGGGAACGTTCCACTTCCACGGTGAAGTCCACGTGGCCGGGGGTGTCGATGATGTTGATGCGGTGGCCCTTCCAGAAGCAGGTGGTAGCAGCGGAGGTAATGGTGATGCCTCTCTCCTGCTCCTGCGCCATCCAGTCCATCGTAGCAGCGCCATCGTGCGTCTCGCCGATCTTGTGGTTGACGCCGGTGTAGTACAGAATGCGTTCTGTGGTCGTTGTTTTACCGGCGTCAATGTGAGCCATGATACCGATATTGCGGGTCTGTTCGAGTGATACCTGCCTTGGCATAGTTTCCTCCTTAAAGTTCTGAAAATAGTTGACAGCCTGCGCCGATTACCATCTGTAATGTGCGAAAGCTCTGTTAGCCTCTGCCATCTTATGCGTATCGTCACGCTTCTTGGCAGCGCCGCCAGCACCATTAACAGCATCAAGGATCTCGCCGGCAAGTCTTTCCCTCATGGTCTTTTCAGATCTGAGTCTGGAATAGTTGGTCATCCAGCGCAGGCCCAGGGTCTGCCTTCTTTCCGGACGAACCTCCATCGGCACCTGGTAGGTGGCACCGCCGACACGGCGGGCCTTGACTTCGAGCTGCGGCATGACGTTTTCCATCGCCTGCTCAAAGACCTCCAGCGGCTCTTTGCCGGTCTTTTCACGGATAATATCGAATGCACCATAGACAATCTTCTGGGCAACGCCTTTCTTGCCGTCGTACATGATATTGTTGATGAGACGAGTTACAAGCTTCGAATTGTAAAGCGGATCGGGCAAAACATCACGTTTTGCGATATTCCCTCTTCTTGGCACTTTACTTCCCTCCTTCACATAATGATATCATAGGTACTCGAAAGCGACAAACTTCCGTTGGCCAACACAGGGCGTCCGCTATAGAAAATCTATATAAAACGCCGCTGCATTGTGTTTCTTGTTCAAACATGCAGCCGTTCGGATTCTGTCAATTTTGGAGTGCGCTTACTTTGTGGACTTACCAGCCTTCGGGCGCTTCGCGCCGTACTTGGAACGGGCCTGCATACGCTTTGCAACGCCCTGTGCGTCCAGCGTACCACGGATAATGTGGTAACGAACGCCAGGCAGGTCCTTAACACGGCCGCCGCGGATCATCACGACGCTATGCTCCTGCAGGTTGTGGCCCACGCCGGGGATATAAGCGCTGACTTCGATTCCGTTGGAGAGCCTGACTCTTGCAATCTTTCTCAGAGCGGAGTTCGGCTTCTTCGGGGTAGCGGTCTTGACGGCAGTGCAAACGCCGCGCTTTTGCGGGGAATCCTGATCAATCGCAACGCGCTTCTTGGAGTTCCAACCCTTCAAAAGTGCAGGAGCCTTCGCCTTCTTTTCGCTTACCTCACGGCCAGTATGAACTAACTGGTTAAACGTTGGCATACGACACCTCCTCACATAAAATAAGATAATATGTCAAGCGGAAACCCGCTGAACACCAAAATAAAAAGGGATTAAAC
>DBFXIC010000301.1:0-3823 GCA_048455095.1 Anaeromassilibacillus sp. | reverse complement strand
GAATGTGATGATACAGATGGCCGCCGGACATGGAACGGATTTTTTTCCAGCTGATGGAGGGCTGCGGTTCTTCCCAGCCGTTGCGAGCGGAATGACAGTACAGCACGCGGCCTATCTTGCCTTCGCTGATCAGTTGTTTGGCATGCCGCACGCTGCGAAAAAAATTCATCACATGGCCTGCCATGAAGGTGACGCCGGCCTTTTCGCAAGCGCCGACCATTTCATCGCAGTCCTGATAAGAAAGAGCAATGGGCTTTTCACAGAATACGTTCTTTCCGTACTTTGCCGCTGTCAGCACGGGCTCCTTATGCAGATAATTGGGTGTCGCCACGATGACCGCATCTACATCGGGGCGGGAGCAGAGCGTCTCCAGGTCCGTTTCCAGATCACAGCCCAGTTCATCGGCAATGGCTTGGCCGTTTTCAGGGTCCAGCACGCAAACAATCTCTGCTCCCTCCTGCTCCTTCATGATGCGGCCAAGCTCCGAGCCAAAATATCCGGTTCCTACGATTGCATATCCAACGGTAGACATGATTCAAATTCCCCTTCCGAAGTTGAGTGTTTTACTTGATGGAACCCTGAGCCAATCCACCGGCAATACGCTTCTGAATCAGCATAAAGAACACAACAGAGGGAATCACTACGATGGTGGAGGCGGCCATCATCGTGCCCCAGTCCAGCACCTCCTGTCCCTCCAGCGAGTTCAGCGCGACCGAAACGGTCATTTTGCTGGAAGAGTTTATCAGGATGAGCGAATAGAGAAATTCATTCCAGGCATTGATAAACGTATAAATAGCGACAGCCACAATGCCAGGGGCTACGATGGGCAGCACCACCCGGATGAACACCTGCAACTTGTTGGCGCCATCCACATGGGCAGCCTCTTCAATTTCCAGCGGAACAGTTTTGAAGAAGCCAACCAGAAGCCAAATGGCATAGGGAACCGAGAAGGAAAGATATACAATCACCAGCCCAACGCGGGAGTTCATCAGGCCGATTTTCCCCATCAGGATGGAATACGGCACCGCCAACAGAATGGGCGGGAACATATACGTGGTGATGAGCACGCGCGTCATGGCCTTGCCAAAGCGGGGAAAGAAACGAACGATACCGTAGGCCCCCATCGCTGAAATAGTGATGCCAAGCGTGGTCGTACCTATGGCAACGGCAAGGCTGTTGCCGATGTTGGTGGTGAACTTCATCTGCTCCAACACCACCCGGAAGAAATCCAGCGTAAGCTGTTTGGGCCAGAAAGCCGTAGGATCCGTCGTCATTTCTCCCTTGCTTTTTATGGAGGAGAGCACAACCCACACCAGCGGGAAAACCGCAATGAGCGCCAGCACGATCAAATAGAGATAGCTGACTGCGTCAGACGCCCAGCCGCGCTTGAGCCAACGTCTTTTCATGCCCTGTCTCCCTCCCTTTCCCATTTGTTAAGCAGCTTAAAGTACACGGCGCACACAAGCAGAAGGAAAACCAGCAACAGCACCGTTACTGCGGAGGAACGTCCCAGCTGTTTCAGCCCCCAGCCCACATCATAAGCGTAAATGGGCAGGGTTTTCGACAGGTTGGCAGGCCCGCCGCCCGTGATAAGGTAGATGGTGTCGAAGTTGTTGAAAATCCAGATTGTCCGTAGCACCACCAAAAGTCCCACAACTACGCGGATGTGCGGCACCGTGATGCGTATGAAGGATTGCCAGGCGTTTGCGCCATCGATCTGCGCGGCTTCATACTGATCTTTTGGCACGGTCTGCAATGCGCTCAGCACATTGACCATGATCAGCGGAGCGCCAAACCATATATTGATGAACACCAGCGTGCCAAACACCAGCTCAGCACTGCTGAAAAACTGCGGCGCAGTCTCGCAAAGACCGATTTCAACCAGAAAATTTGGCAAAAAGCCCGATACGCCATTGAGGATCCACTTCCACGACATGGCGATGACGATGGAGGGAAATGCCCACGGCACGATGAGCATGGTGCGCAGCAGGCCTTTGAAGCGCCTGATCCGATTCAGTGCAAGCGCTGCGGTGAAGCCAACCAGCACCTGGCCAGCAAGCGAGAGGAAAGTCCACTTGAGGGAGACAAAGAAGGCGTGGTAGAAGGCTTTGTCCGTCAGGACGCGGACGTAATTATCCAGTCCGACGAAAGACCATTTCTGCTTGATGAGATGCCTGGAGGTAAAGCTATAAAATACACTGGTAAGAACAGGATACAACAGCAACGCACCCACAACCAGCACAGCCGGAAGGATGAACAGAAATCCGGTCAGATTCCTGCGTTTCCTGATGCGTTTCATAAAAGATCTCCTTTCTGAAAACAGCGGGAACGCTGTGGACGTTCCCGCTGTTTTTACGTGGCTTGTCGCTTATTCCAGCGTGGAAAAGATATCGTTGAGCTTTTCTTCCGCAGCCTTGGCCGCCTCAAGCACATCGGTTCCGTTGAGAATGATATCCTGGAACATTTCCTCGATCACGTGCTGGCTCACGATGAGGCCGGCCTGAGCGCAGGGGCCATTCTCCATACCGATTGCGGTGCCTTCGCCGACGGCCTTGGCAATGATCTCCATTTCCTTCTGGAACTTCTGGATCATGGGATCGCTGAGGAAGGTTTCATCGGTGGCGATTTCCTTGAGCGCAGGCAACATCCCCACGGGAACGCTTTGCAAGAAAGGCACATAATATTCGGGCTGGTAAAGGAACTCGATGAAAGCCTTGCAGATTTCCGGATGTTTGGAATTCTCCCACACCACCATGGGGATGTTGGATGTTTCCAGGCCGACCTGTTCGTCGCCTTTGTTGAGGGTGGGCATGGGAGCACAGCTGATTTCATCCAGCAGCTGAGGCGCGTTGGTTTCAACGCCGCCGATCTGGAAGCCGGAATTGAAGTCAAAGGCATTGGTTCCAACATAGTACATGGTAGCCTGATCCAGCACAGCGTAGTTGATGGAATCGCTGGGAGAGTTCTTTTTGTACATCTTGATCCAGTAGTTGATGCCATCGATGGCAGCCTGACTGGTCAGGTTGGCAGAATTGTCATCATTGAGCAGGCGCTCGCCAGCGCTGCGGACGTAGAAGTTGAGGTAGCGGGTGGCCATCATGTCGCTGGTACCCATGGGAACGGAACAGCCATACACAGCGCCGCCTTCCCCCTCGGTGATCCTGGTCGCCGCATCATAAAGCTCATCCCATGTGGTGGGGACTTCCAGATCATACTTCTCAAGCAGATCCTTGCGGTACCACATCACCTGCGCATGGGAATACAGCGGCACGGCGTAGCAGGCGCCATCCACGGTCATTTCAGTCAGGGGGGCTTCGTAGAAACGTTCGCGGCCCAGCTTGTCAATCAGATCATCCAGCGGGATGATGGCCTCGGCATCGATCATTTCAACCACATGGTTGGGAAGAGCGGTACTCATGTCCGGTACATTGCCGCTGGCAAGGCCGGTGGTCCATTTGGTGTAGAAATCAGCCCACGAGAAGGTCTCGATGGTGATCTTTACGCCGGGGTTGGCCGCGGTAAAGGCGTCCGCAGCCTTCTGGATGTTTTCCATGCGGGGGCCCTGAGAGAAGGAGTGCCAGAAGGTGATCTCTCCCTCCAGCGGTGCTTCTGCCATCGCAAGGGGTATCATGGAAAGGCACAGAGCGAAAGCCAGAACCAGAGTCAGGAACCGTTTCATTGCGTTTCCTCCTTCAAAAAATGGTCGTCCATAGTTGGTTCACTTGTTCCATGAAAGCGGCGCAGCTTTTTATCGGTCATCTATATTGTAGTACAAAGCACAATTCCGCGATATAGAAATTCCAATCAATAATATAACAAATCG
>DBFXIC010000300.1:0-4070 GCA_048455095.1 Anaeromassilibacillus sp. | reverse complement strand
TCTGGAATCTTTGCGATATAATAATCGGGCAACCAAATTGGACGTTTAGCTCAGTTGGCTAGAGCATTCGCTTGACGTGCGAAGGGTCACAGGTTCGAGTCCTGTAATGTCCACCAGAAAAGCACCCCGGAAATCCAGCAGCAATGCGGATTTCCGGGATTTTTCTTTTTGTCTGGGTGCGGTGCTTACTTCATTGCAGGAAGGCTTTTCATTTCCATCCGCACGACACTGTAAAGCTCCTCTAATCTTAACCTAAACCTCTCAAAACTGCATATTCTTCCATAGAGAAATATCGGAGTGGTCATAACATCCACACCTAAAATGTTCTGCCCATCCTTTCGAAGCACAGGCAACGCAACTTGCGTGATTTTATATTGTATATGCAGGACTTCGTTTGCTATTCATTTTTTCTAACACTTTTGAGCATTTTTGCAGTAACTAGACCGCCCGATTCAATATCAAAAAGCGTTTGACCCTTTATTCTAAAAATCCGCCCGTGTATCGATCATACTGGACAACAAAGAACGGACAGTTGCCTTTATAAGGCGGCTGTCCGTTCTCCGTGCTTATTCGATTTTTCCCTTAATATCGAATGAATCGATCATAGAATTTTTATTAACCGTATTGAGAATTCTTTTTAAGCCGTCTTAGAGGAATTACCGCCCATACCTCCACGCTTCCACATCACGCCAGACCGCGGCTGTGCAAACAAATCGCCGCCGTTTTTCCCGAAGCCATCAGCAGCGGCTCCGGATTTGAGAGCATTTGATAGGCGGCATAAGCGCCGGCCCCGAGCAAAGAGGGGCTTTCAGGCAGACGGTTGACTTCGACAGCGATATCTTGGCCAGCCAGCGGATTGACACATCTTTCAATATCGCTTTGTACCACGTCCAAAAGGAGGTTAGAATCAATTTTTGCCAATTCCTCCCCGATAATAATCCGTCCCGGATTAAGCTGGTTGATCAATCCCACAATACCGATGGCTAAAAAATGGCAAACCTGCCGGTATGCTTCGCACGCAACGCGATCGCCCATGTGCACCGCATGTGAAATTGCCTGCACAGTCAACCTGTCTTCGTGCAGACAGGAGCTTGCGCCACATCGGAGCTGTTCTTTGATCTGTTCCCGCAGCGCCGCCATGGAGCTGTATTTTTCCAGACATCCGCGGTTGCCGCACGCACAGGGCGGCCCATCAAAGCGAATGCTGCTGTGCCCAAACTCGCCGGCAATGCCCCGCTGCCCCAAAAGGAGTTTGCCATCGACCATGATGCCGCATCCGATTCCCTGTCCCGCCAAAATGTACACCAGATCCTGCATGGCTGGATCTTGACAGTGATACCAAAACTGCGCGAACGCGCCCGCATTTGCGTCGTTGATCACGTGTACTGGAATGCCGAGACCGATGGACAGCAATTCCCGGATGCTACAGTTCTGCCAGCCGTCCATGCCGGTCACAAACAACAGGCGGTCTTCCTTTTCCTGATAAGGGCCGGGAACGGCGACACAGGTGGACAGGATTTCCGTATCCGGATTTTCGTATACGATTTCCTGTACTGCCGCGCAGATACGGTCCAATATGGCGGGAAGATTCTCCTCCGGTTCGATATGGTGTTGCCATATGCCATACAATTCCCCCGAAATCCCCATCAGTCCGACATGGAACATGTGCCGCTCCATGTGCACACCGACCACTTTATAGCGCGCATCGTTGAGCTGTATGCCTATGGAACGCCGGTTCTTCGCTCCGGCTATCAGACCTGTCTCCACCACCAGGCCGCAGCGGATCAACTCGCCCGCAATGTTGGTGATGGTCGCCTGCCGCAGTCCGGAAAGCCGCGCCAAGGTCGCGCGGGAACAGATTCCCTCCTGGCGGAGGAGGTTCAGGATGAGGGAACGATTGATTATTTGAATTTTTTCCTGGTTGACGCTCGATTGATACATCCTTAAAATCACCTCGCAGACTGCATGTAATAGGGGGATGTTTATAACGGGGTTCCCAGCACGAACGTTTTTATCATTTCCATCATTTCATGATCATTTGGCACTTTTTATGGATTCCTTAACAAGCAATCCAACGAAGGCCTTCTTTTAATGGAACACGCCCACAGCGATTTGTCCGCTGTGGGCGTATCCCAAGGAACATATTTCAGGATTGGCTGTTCCCTGCGGGCATGCAGTGTCTTACACGCCTACGGCAAGGTGTTTTCCATCCTTTCCGCAAATCGGGACTTGTGCTTTCCGTCCGGCGAAGGCTTTATTTTATCTTTGCAGATCATACCGCGCCGGCTGTGTGACGAGGCACAACCTGTCAGCCAATTGTCACTGCACAGTGTTTTTGTGCTCCCTGGCCCGCAAGCGTTGTGTAAACGCCCGTGCTCTGGCCCGGGGCGCCGACCGCGTAGACTCTGTAGTAATAATCGTTGCCGATTTTCGCCACGAACTGGGTCTTGAGCACGTTGCCGTTGCCGACCGTAAAGCTCGGCGTTATGTTGTCACCGTTGACAACCGTCATCTTGAAGCAATAGGCGCTGCCCCTCTTCAAAGTGAAGTTGACCGTGGTATCGGAAACAACCTTCGCGCTCGCCTGTACGGCTGTTGCCGCACCGACAACGGCGGTGCCCGCGCTGCCATAACTGTTGCTGCCGGAGGAAACGGAAGACTTGCTGCTGCTATGGCTGGTGGTGTTCCTGGTCTTCAGGCTGTCCTTCACATGCTGCAGGTCGTCGGTCATCGCGTCGACAGCATCCTGGTCGTCCTCGCTCAGGGAAACGTCTGCCGCCATGTCCTTCGCTTTGGAGAGAACACGGTTCAGGTTGGAGACGGAATCGTCCGTGTACTTGCTCAGATTCAACTTCTCAATGGAAGCGATCAGGGCGTTCAACGCACTCTTGTCTGCAAGTTTGCGCAGGGCGTCCATGGCATCGTTCAATGCGTCGATGGCATTCTGCACTTCATCCTGCGTCGCCTGGTCGTCATACAGGACGTCTTCCGCCTGAGCCAGCGCTCCTTCAAACGCCGGTTTGCCGGCTTCGACATATTGGGTCAGATCGAGCTTATTTGCCTTATTGATGACAGTGCGGAGCATCTCCTTGGAGGAACCGCGCACTAGTCCGAGGAGCGCTTCTTCCAACGTGTTTGCCGCGTCCGTGATCTCATCCGCCGTCGCGTCCGGATCGTCATAGACCTTCTGCGCAGCCTCATAAGCGTCCTTGAAAGCGGTGACACCCGCGATAAAGTCTTCTGTATCAATCTCTCCCGCGACGGAAAGCAGGTATTCTAGGTACGCCTTGCTGCCCGACTTGAAAGAGAGGTTGTGCATGGCGTCGATCAGATCGCTCCACGCCTGGTCGATCTCTTCCTGTGTTGCGCTGCTGTTCTTATAGACATTGTTTGCAGTCTCAAGCGCATTCTGGAAGTTTTTCAGCACGCTTGGGATCACATCCGCGATCTCATCCTCGCAGGCGTTCGCGGCCTCGATGGTTGCACGCAGGATGCGCTTATCCACCACGGTGAAGGAGAAGGTGAGTTCCTCTGCCTTGCCCGCTTCTACAGTATAGCTGTAAGAATCGGTCTTGCTGAATGTTGCGGCCTTGCCGTTGACCGTGACGCCGGCAATCTCTCTGCCGTCCACAGCGGGCTTAAAGGTCAGGGTGACGGTTTCGCCCTTTGCAAAGCTGCCCTGATAGTTGCCGACCAGGTTTGCAATCTTCTGCTCTTCACCGTCGATGAACAGTTTGACATTGGTGCTAAACAGGACGGACAGTCTGCCGTTTTCCTGCTCCTCGTCAGGTGCTTTTACGTTGACAGTGGTTTGCAGCGGGAGGTTGTCGGAGCTGGTTCCTGCCATAATGGCGCGCTCGCCCTCGGCGACCGTCCACTTGTCCTTGGTGCCGTCCTTGCGGGTCACAAGCTCGCTGTTCGTATCCCAATAGGACAGAGAGCGCTGGGAAACTGGAATGGTAACCTCACGGGATTCGCCGGGCTGCATGTCTTCCAAGCGCGCAAAGCCCGCCAGCTGTTTCTGAGCCATCTGAACGCCGTCCGGAACCTTTGCTGCGCCAAGGTAAACC
>DBFXIC010000299.1:0-6311 GCA_048455095.1 Anaeromassilibacillus sp. | reverse complement strand
GGTTTCACACTCCTCATGATGGCTTTGCGGGACGCTGCCGACGCCCCATACCTTGCCGAAGACACTGGGCGCGCATAAAAACGCATCCGGTCTTCTTACATCATACCTTCAAAGAATTCGATGGACTTGCTGTCCTCGGTCAGAGTAACGACGGCCTTCTTCCAGGAAGGAGTGTAGCCCTCGGTTCTGCCCTGGCGGCGGAGATGTCCGCGCACATGCAGGGTGTTGACCTTGCTGACCTTTACGCCGAAGAGCTCTTCAACCGCTCTTTTGACGTCGACCTTTGTCGCGCTCTTTGCAACTTCAAAGGTGTACTTTTTCATGCCGATGCCGGCCATGCTTTTTTCAGTGATAATGGGGCGGATGACAATATCCTGTGCTGCCATTATGCATACACCTCCTCAATCTGAGAGACGGCGTCCTTCACAACGACGAACTTGTCGGCGTTGAGGATGTCGTAGACGTTCAAGGTGTTCACCATTGCGGTCTTCACGCCCGGGATGTTTGCTGCGGAAGCAACCACTTTGCTGTTGAGCTCGGGCAGAACGATCAGCGTCTTCTTTTCGGAGCCGATTGCCTTAAGCATGTTTGCAATGGTCTTGGTCTTGTATTCGTCCATCGCGATCTTGTCCAGAACAATCATGTTGCTGCTGGCAACCTTGCTGGAGAGCGCGGACTTCATAGCAAGACGGCGTACCTTTTTATTCAAAGTATAACGATAGCTGCGCGGCTTCGGCGCAAACACGATGCCGCCGTGCGTCCACTGGGGCGCGCGGGTGGAACCCTGTCTGGCATGGCCGGTGCCCTTCTGTCTCCACGGCTTTTTACCGCCGCCGGAAACCTCAGAGCGGGTCAGCGCGGACTGCGTGCCCTGGCGCTGGTTGGCGAGGTAATTCTTTACCACGTCGTGCATCACGCTCACATTGGGCTCGATTCCAAATACGGACTCGGCCAAGTCGATCTTTTCGATTTCCTTGCCGGCCATATCGAGTACTGCTACTGTAGGCATACCAAATCCTCCTTCCCTTACGCCTTCACGCTGTCACGGATTACGACGGTGCCGCCGTTGGGACCCGGGACCGCGCCTTTGATGGCGATGAGGTTATTTTCGACGTCCACCTTGACGACCATCAAGTTTTGGACGGTGACCTTCTCCGCGCCGAGGTGGCCGGGCAGTTTCTTGCCCTTGAACACTCTGGACGGATCGGAACATGCGCCGTTGGAACCGGCGTGGCGGGCAACAGGACCGGAACCATGGGTTTCCTTGAGCCTGTGCAGATTCCAACGCTTGATCGCGCCGGCATAGCCCTTACCTTTGCTGGTGCCGCACACGTCCACCTTGTCGCCGGCCGCGAAGACGTCGGCTTTGACGAGGTCGCCCACATTGTAAGCGTCCGTGTTCTCCAAACGGAACTCGCGCAGAACTCTCTTCGGGGCGACGTCGCCCTTTGCGAAATGGCCCTGCATCGGCTTGTTGACCTTATGGGCCTTCAAGTCGCCGTAACCCATCTGGACTGCTGCGTAGCCGTCGTTTTCAACGGTCTTCTTCTGCGCGATCACGCAGGGACCCGCTTCGATGACGGTTACCGGGACCACTTTCCCGTTTTCGTCGAAGATCTGCGTCATGCCGATCTTCTTGCCGATAATACCTTTTTGCATTATTTTACCTCCTGTACAGGTTATTGGTTGGCGCTTGCCAACTTGACCTCGACCGCTGGTAGGTTAAAATCAGAGTTTAATCTCGATTTCAACGCCTGCGGGGAGCTCCAGACCCATCAAAGCCTCAACGGTCTTGTTGGAGGGTCTGAGGATGTCGATCAATCTCTTGTGGGTGCGCATTTCAAACTGCTCACGGCTGTCCTTATACTTGTGAACGGCGCGCAGGATCGTGATGATCTGCTTCTCCGTCGGCAGCGGCACCGGTCCGGAAACCCTTGCGCCCGTGCGTTTCGCCGTCTGCACAATCTTTTCTGCGGACTGGTCGACCAGCTGATGATCGTACCCCTTGATTCTGATCCTGATTTTTTCCTTGACTGCCACTTGAATCGCCTCCTTATTGTAGTTGGCGGGCGGCGTTTTTTAATCCTAACACGGCGCCGGGTGTTTCTTCAACCGGCATTGAAAAACCGGATCATCTTTTGCAAGATGTATCCGGGTGTAGGCAAAAACGTCTGAGCGCAAAAGGGCGCAATTGCAACCCAAGCCCTTTGCATGCTCAAAATATCTGTCGCCCGGTTTAAAATCGGACATACTCCACGGAAAAACCGGCGTGTTTCAGCCGCAACCTCCCGCTTCAACGCATATCTGTCGCAGTCATGCTAGATTATAATACCATATGGGTCCCCAAATAGCAAGTCTTATCTTCTCTTTTTTGCAAGAAATTTCAGGCATTTTTTTAGTGATTTCGTCCTTTCCTCCGTGGATGCGCACAAGACAGCACACATCCTGCTGAGGAAGGGATGTCGAATCAGCCAAAGCCCTTCCGGCGATACGATTTCCGACCAAAAAAGAACCCGCTAAACCGCCAATATGGTTTCCCTTAAGCCCCAGACGTAGCGCGCGTTCCCACCATGGCAGCGACACGCAATTCTTCTTTTCCATCCGGCTCCCGTGTGGAAACAATATAAGAGCTTCCAAGAGCCTCTTTAGCGCGCACGCCTCCGACTGTGTCGGACGCGAAACTGTGCAAAGCGTGAAAGAGCCATACAGGCATGCACCAAAACCGTACGCCAAAGCGAAGAACGGGAATGCCCCGCTACAACAATCGCCGTCGGGCCGTCCGCTCCGCCGATCACCGCGACCGCATGTCCCTCATCGTTCCGGATTTTGGGAAGTTCTTTCAGTTTATTGCACGCCAGACCCACTGCCGCAAGCGCGCTAAAAAGCGCCGCTAGGCAGATCCAAACCTTTTTCATCCCATCCGCTTCCTTTCTATATTTGGCCGTATCATCAACGGCGACTGCAAACAGACCGTATATGCGCCCGCAAGCCCCGCACAGGGCAGCCTGGCAAATTGACCGGATTCTCAGCAGTTCCACCGGATTTTCGCAGGATGTGGTTCCTCCGGCACAGAAACCCGCTGTAACGAATCAAACGCCTTTCGCAGTTCAGCAGAAGCCAGCTGATCGTAAACCTGCTGCGTCTGTTCCAGTCCAGCCGTGCTGTATGCGACGGCGGCCGCACCATAGAATAGGAAGCCCAACGCGTTCGTCGGCGTTTGAACAGCGGCACAGGCGGTGGAGACCGCGCGGGCAGCCGCTTGCGCAACGGGATGGTCTGTGGTATCGCGGGCAATCTGTGCGGCCTCTTTGAGAATGGGCTTTATCTCTTTTAACTGTTTGCTTCCATTGAGATACGCTTCACAAGCCAGGACCGCGCTGTGGAGACGGGAGTCATCGGAACGCACGGCCTCATAAATGCGCAAATAATTGTTTTTGGCATAGTCAATTGCCCAAGTCGCCAGAGTGCTTTTACTTTGCGTTTCAATCAGATGCATCAGGGCGATGCACTCCTGCGAATCAATATTCCCTAGCATCTTTTTTAATTTGGCCATTGTAATTCCCCGCTTCTTTTGCTCGGTTTTGTTTGTTTTCCTTATATAATATAGGATAAAAGACTCTAAAACAAACCGGACCTGTATGAAACGTCTGGATAAGGAAAAACAGGGTTGCTGCAAGCACGCCTACAGCACCCCTGTTTCGATTCAGCAGACAAAACAATTCCCAGATCGTTTCAATCCGCTTCGTTTTCTTGTACGCTGGCTTCAGCTGCCACTTCTACCTCATCCGGCAGTTCTTCCATCTGCGGCCCTTCCGGCTCCTGATCAGGCGCCTCCTGTACCGCAGCCTTGCGACTCGGTATTGCCAAACGCTTTTCATGAATCTCCTGAAGGAACTGTTCCTTATTCTCCGGCGAGATCTCCAGCCAGTATTCCTTTTTCTTGATACGGTAGCGGATATAGATGCGGTCCTTGCTCAAGGCCACTTTAGAAGAGCCGTTGCGCGCCTCCCCCTTCTCCTCCGTTACCTCCAACATCTGGCGGTACAGGATGGTCGCCTTGTCAAACAGGCCGTTTTTGACAAACAGGCCGTTGCTGCGGATGATATAGTAAGTGCTCCGGTACTCCGGCAGAAAAACCACCAGCAGAGCGACAAACATCCACGTCCCGAGAAAGCCCAGCAAAATATTATGGAAAACAAAATATATTGCCAACAGGATGATCCCCAGAACGAGCGTGACCAGCACCTTTCCATAAAAAATCCGGTCGATCTTGGACTTGTACTTGGTTCCCGTTTCCTTCACAGAAGCTTTGCGCATTTCCCTCAACTTCCTTCCCCATACAGAAAACCGGTTCCGTCAAAAACCGGGATTAATACGCCTTGCCCCAATAGACCATGCTCTTAGCGGGCTTGCCACAGCAGACACAGGTATCTGCCACATGCTCCTGCTCAAACGGCATGCAGCGCGAGGATACGCCCGCAATCTCCTTGAGCTTCTCTTCGCATTCCACGTCGCCGCACCACATCGCCTTGATAAAGCCCGGCTTGTTCTCCGCGATCTCCTTGAGTTCGTCCAGCGTCGTCGCGGAATAGGTCATGGACTCGCGGCGGGCGAGCGCAGTGTCGTACATCGTCTTACGCACAATTTCCAACTGCTCGGCGATCGCCTCCTCCAACTGGTCCAGCGGCACAAAGACCTTTTCGCGGTCCGTGCGGCGCACCAGCACACACTGGTTCTTTTCGATATCCTTGGGACCGATCTCCAAGCGGAGGGGCACACCCTTCATCTCATACTGTGCGAACTTCCAGCCAGGGGACTGTTCAGAATCGTCCATCTTTACACGGAAGGATTTCTTCAGGTGCGCGAGCAGCTCGCCAGCTTTGTCCAGAACGCCCTCCTTGTGCTGGGCGATCGGGATGATCATCACCTGGATGGGCGCCACAGCGGGCGGCAGAACCAGGCCGTTATTGTCGCCGTGGGTCATGATGATGCCGCCGATGATGCGGGTGCTCATGCCCCAGGACGTCTGATGCGGATATTGGGGGGTGTTGTCGCGGCCCGTGAAGGTCACGTCGAACGCGCGGGCAAAACCGTCGCCAAAATAATGGCTGGTGCCGCTCTGCAGCGCCTTGCCGTCGTGCATCATGGCCTCGATGGTATAGGTGGCCTCCGCGCCCGCAAATTTCTCTTTGTCCGTCTTGCGGCCCTTGATCACCGGGATGGCGAGATCGTTTTCGCAGAAGTCGGCATAGACCTTCAGCATCTGCTCCGTCTCCGCCATCGCCTCTTCCGCGGTCTCATGCATGGTGTGGCCCTCCTGCCAGTGGAACTCCACGCTGCGCAGGAACGGGCGGGTCGTCTTTTCCCAACGCACCACGCTGCACCACTGGTTGTACAGCTTCGGCAGGTCGCGCCAGGAATGGATGACGCGCGCATAGTGGTCGCAAAACAGCGTCTCTGAAGTCGGGCGCACGCACAGGCGCTCTTCCAACTGCTCGCTGCCGCCCATCGTTACCCAGGCCACCTCCGGCGCAAAGCCTTCGACGTGGTCCTTTTCCTTCTGCAGCAGGCTCTCCGGAATGAACATCGGCATGGAGACATTCTCATGCCCCAACTCCTTGAAGCGCGCATCCAGATTGTCCCGGATGTTCTCCCACAGGGCAAAGCCGTACGGTTCGATCACCATACAGCCGCGCACGCTGGTATAATCCATCAGCTCTGCCTTTTTGACAATATCGGTGTACCACTTGGCAAAGTCCTCCTCCATGGGGGTGATTGCCTCCACCATCTTCTTCTGATCCGCCATTGTCTGTTTACTCCCCTTTATCCTTCGTGATCGAATGTTCCATCGTTTCGCCGCTGTCCGCAGCGTCTTTGGGTTCCGGTATGCCCGGCTTTTGGCCGCGCCTGCGCCCGATCAGATTGACCAGCACTAAAGCAAGCCCAATCAGCGCCATGAAGGCAAGGATTCCCAACAGGCTTTCCCCTACCAACAGCAGCGCATCCATTTGATCCATCTTTATCACTCCAAGCAAGTCCGGCGCTTTTGTATGAACCATTCTTTAATAAGATTAACTTTCATTATATAAGAAGGCCCGATGCTTTTCAAGTAAAAAATCCGCCGTGCTGCACACGGCGGATTTTCAGTCAGGAGCGGGTTACGGGTTTACGTTGCTCTCAATGTACTTGACGAGCTCCCCAACCGTCTTAATGTTGTCAATTTCTTCGTCGGGAATTTCGATTTCAAACTCGTCTTCAATAGACATCAGCAAATCGACAACGTCCAAGGAATCAGCGCCCAGATCGTCAGC
>DBFXIC010000298.1:0-3284 GCA_048455095.1 Anaeromassilibacillus sp. | reverse complement strand
GAACAACAGATAGAGCTGCTTCAAAATCCGTCGGAACCGCTCCTTGTCTTTGATCAGCGGCGCGGTCAGTTCTAGGAGCTTTGCCTCGCCCGAAGCAGGGATTGCCGCGCAGATCGCAGCCGCCAATTCCAGATCCGCCGGGTCCGCCTGTTCTTCGCCCTCCAGGGTGAAAAGCTGCGCGCGGGAACGCACCGTCGGCAGCAACTTTACCGCCGAGGTGACAGTGAGAATAAATACCACCCGTTCCGGCGGCTCTTCAAAGACCTTTAAAAGCGCATTCTGCGCCTGCTCGGACATGGTTTCCGCACCTTCCAGAATGAATACGCGGCGCGGCGCTTCGTTCGGCTTGATATACGCGTCCGAGCGAATTTGCCGCACGGTGTCCACATGGAACGACCTCGCCGCCGTGCCGCCGCCCGCCACGGTGATATCCGGGTGGGACTGCGCCGCTGCCTTTACGCATCCGGTGCAATAGCCGCAGGGGCGCTCCCCCTCGCCGGTACAGACAGCAGCTTTGGCGATCCAGCGGGCCAGGTCGGCCTTTCCGGAACCCGCGGGCCCCTCCAGAATGATGGCGTGCGGCAGGCGATCCTCCGCAAAGGCAAGCGAAAGGCTCTGTTTTACAGCGTCACTGCATGCGATGCCCTCGAAATTCATACTTTTTCAAACCGGTCCACATCCAGCACGAAGATCGTCGCACCGCCCACGGTGACTTCGATCGGCATGGAGGTGTACATGCCCGCATCCATGGTGGAGGTGCTGGGGACGATCTGGGTGCGGCGGCTGCTCTGCTTTTCGATGATGCGGATGACCTGATCCACCTGGTCGTCCTCCACACCGCAGATAAACGTGGTGTTGCCGGCCATCAGAAAGCCGCCTGTGGTGGCGAGCTTGGTGACGGAAAAGCCCTCCTGTGTCAACGCAGAGGATACCATGCTGCTGTCGTCTTTGCTTACAATTGCCAGTACGAGTTTCATTGTCAATTCCTCCATTGGTCGGGCGGCCGTCGGCGGCGGCCCTGTATCTGTGGAATGGATAATCTGGATTTTGTATGGCGCTGTACCCTGGAAATTTCCCGGAACACGGTGGGCCTGGATGGCCCCTTGTGACCTTCCAACCGGATGAACCCGCGGGAAAGACTCCGGCCATTCGGTCGATCCAGGGATGCAATTGTCCACGGCGCAGCGCGCAAAAAAAGTGTATGTGATGGTCCGCTTCCCATGGTTCCCATCTTGTTGGGACCATAGGGAAAACTTACTCCCTATTTTATCACTTTCAGGAAGGAAAAGCCATAGGCGCGTAAAAAGTCAACGGCATCTTTTGTGATTTCCTCGCCCGGCATGACAACCGGCACGCCGGGTGGACATGGGCACGCGGGTTCCGCCGCAATGCGGCCCGCGCAATTTCCCAGGGAAAGATATTCCGAGGGGGCGAGCACGGCCTCCCGGAGGGATACCCGCACAGGCGGCAGCGGCGGCAGGCCGGCAGCGTGTGTGACATGGCTGGCCCCCAGCCCGCGCGGCAGACGGATGGCAGAACGGGACTCGCTGTCTGCTAAAAAGCGGATCCCCGCTTCCAGTTTCTCAAAGTCCTGCTCCGTATTGAACGGCGTGGTAATCAGAACCACATACCGGCCGTCCGCGTATTCGGGCTCACAGCCTTTACGGCGCAACAGTTCTGCCGCCTGCTGGCCCGTCAGACCCACAGAAACAGCATCCAATGTGATGCGCGTCGGGTCCCATCGCCGGGGCTCATCCCAGCGGCCCATGCCCAGGACATGCAGCCCCAGGCGCTCCGCCAGCTTTTTCAGCTCCCGCACGCGCGCCTGCAGTCGAACAAACGCAGGCCGGCCGTTTTCTTTCAGCCAGGCGCGGCACCAGTCGAGCGAGGCCATGATGGGATACGAGGGACTGGTCGAGCCGAACAGCGCCATGGCTTCCTTCGCTCCGGAAACGAAGCGCTCGTCGGCGATGTTCAGCCAGGCGCCCCCCGTCAGCACATTGAGCGTCTTGTGGGCGGAGCAGGCCGTCATCGACGCGCCCAACAAAATCGGATGCATCGCGGGTTCCGTAAAGAAAAGGTGCGCACCGTGGGCGTTGTCCACCAGCAGAGGGATGCGGCGTTCGCGGCATGCCGCCGCCAGGGCGGGAATGTCCGCCAGCTCTCCGTAGTAATTTGGACTCGTGACGTATACGGCCCGGACCTCTGGATACATGCCGACCGCCTCCGGGAGATCTTCGGGCATGGCCCAGACGGGGTTGAGTCCCAACAGCGCCACCGCGTTGACCGCGGACCGGTGCACCACGCGGCCGCACAGGATTTCGCCGCCAAAGGGCGCGGCCAGCCGCAGCATCGCCTGGATGCAAAGCGAACAGCCGCCCGCGGAGAGCAGCGTCCGCTTTGTGCCGAAGAGCCGCGCCGCGGCCTGTTCCGCCCGGAGGATCGGCCCTTCCGCCTCGAAGAGACTGTCCGTGTCCGGGAGCTCGGTGAAGTCGAGCGAAAGAAGGTCGTCCGGGAGAGCTTCCCGGTTGTTTTTATGGCCCGGCGTGTGGAATGATGCGCGGTGCAGCGCATGGTGTTCCCGCAAGGCGGTGTAAAGAGGTGTTTCAGACATGGGGTGAGTCCTTTCACATATAGATTTCAAGGGGACAACCGTTTGAGGTGAAAAAAGAAAACCTGATGTCCTCTTTTGCCGAAAAAATTCGTTGTTAATGAGTAAAGAGAAAATGCAAGCGCAGAAGGCATAGATTTGGGACCTGTATCCGGAGGAAAGCGTACAAAAATAGCTGTTTTATCGCCCGGACGGATTGCCTATATGTATTTTATCATGCGTTGTGGAAAAATGCCAGGCTGCCGCGGTCGCGGATGGAAAGGAGCGGCTTATGAATTTTATTGGGATCGCCGTGTGCGTATTATGGGGCGCTGTCGCCCTTTTCGGCGCGATGTCTTTTGTGACGGTGCTACAGAACCGCCGCCGGACACCGCGGCGCGTACAGGCCGTGGTGGTGGAGAAAGGCCAACCCTGTCGGGAACGTCGTTCCAAATGGCGGACTGTTCTAGAAGTGGGGAATGATGAACCCATCCTGTTTTCGATCGATGGGCAGACTCGCGCGCTGTTTGCCGGGCCGGGGCTTTATGCGGATTTGCGCGAGGGCGACAGCGGGCTGCTCACATACCGGGATGGCCGGGTGATGAGGTTTGAGAGAAAAGAATAATGTTATAGCAGTAAATGGAGATGGGCTTCTAAACGCGGGGACTCGAGCCTATACTGGGCACCCTATAAG
>DBFXIC010000297.1:0-3381 GCA_048455095.1 Anaeromassilibacillus sp. | reverse complement strand
ATATATACAAATTATCAATGCACATTTCGCAGAATTATCTCAGCACTGGTTTTATTGCACCAAGCATACTGAAAATCGTAAATTTTTAATTTTTCATGAAGTCAATCGCCTTTCACTGTCGTTTTATTCAGTGAACGGCCGTGAAACACATAGATGAGGGGGTGGACACGGGCAGCATGACAAATGAATCTTTTTCACAGCTCGTCGGGCAATATGAAAAGCTCGTGTTCACCGTCTGTTACCAGATGGTGCGGGATTATCAGGAGGCGCAGAATCTCTCGCAGGAGACGTTCCTTTCCGCCTATCGCAGCATTGACCGCTGCTCTCCCGAAAACTACAAGCCCTGGCTCTGTCGAATCGCGGCGAACAAAGCCAAAGATCATCTAAAAAGCGCATACGCGCGGCGCGTCTGCGCGCCGGGGGAGGAAGCGATGGACGCCCTGCCCGCTCGGGGCAGTCCCGAGGAACGGTTTCTCGCGGAGGAAGGCGAAACGCATATCCAGGAACGTATCCGGGCGCTGCCAGAACCGTACCACAAGGTTTCCATCCTGTATTTTCTGGAAGAAAAAACAGTGGAGGACATTGCGCGCCTTCTAAAACGTCCAAAAAAGACCGTACAGACACAGCTATACCGCGCCAAGCAAATTTTACGCGGGCAGCTGGGAAAGGAGTTTGACCGATGAAACCCTATTTTGACCAGGATGGCCATCTGACCGACCTTGCCTTCGACGACCTTCTGCATGGGGAACCGGACGAGCTCTCCCGGCTGGAGATCGCCGAGCACCTCGCTTTCTGCGACCGGTGTACCGAGCGATACACAGCCCTGCTCTGCGGGGACGAATTGATTCCTGTGCCGGAGACCCTGCGGCCCTCCGTGATGCGGCGTATCCGCCAATACGCGCGGCAAGTTTTCTTTAACCGCTATGTGGCAGCAGGCATGGCCGCCTGCCTCACTATGATTCTCTGGCTGGGTGGCGCTTTTAGCGTACATTCCGGCCCTCAGCAGCCGGACCCCTTCCAAGCCCTCACCTCCTTTTCGGAGCAGTTCTCAAGTACGACAAATGAGATCGGGCACCGGATGACGGACGGCATCCAGCAGTTTTTTGATACCCTCACTTTGAAAGGAGATTCCGGCGATGAAAAAAAGTAGTGTGTTGACCTTTTTATTTTCGATGTTTCCGGGCGCAGGCCACATGTACCTGGGCCTGATGAAAAAGGGCGCGTCTTTGATGCTCCTCTTCTGTGTGATATTCGCCCTGTCGGGCTTTTTGCGCCTCCCGTTTTTGATGGTGTTCCTGCCCGTCATCTGGTTCTATTCTTTCTTCGACGCGATGAATCTGCTCCATGTCCCATACGAGCAGCGCATGGAACAGGAAGATCGCTTCCTGTTCGACATGGACGGCCTACTGAAAAAGGACTGGCTTGTCGTTTTGAAAAAGCGGCACCTGCTCGTGGGAATCCTCTGCATCTTCTTCGGCGCCTGGATTCTATTTGAAAATGTCCTGCGCCCATATTTATATTATCTCGAAGATGTAGCGCCCTGGCTGTATAATCTAATCAACGGCCTGCCTACAATCCTAGTAGCGACCGCCATCATCCTGCTGGGGATCTACCTGGCGATGGGCGGAAAGAAAAAATATACCATCCATGAGTCGGACTATGTAGAATACGGAGGGAACCCCCATGACGGAGAATGAAAACTTCACGGATATTTCTTCAGGAGCATCAGAAAGCTCCTACGAAAACTCGGAGAACCATTGGGATGCCGACTGCACGCCCCAACCCGAGCAACCGCAGCCTCCCTATGAACCTGCGCCAACGTTCTATCGCACACCGGAAAGGCCCCAACGGATACGGCGCGTAGGCAGCTTCACCATGGGCGTGGCCTTGATCGCATGCGGCGTGTTACTTTTATCCTTCCTGTTGTTTCACAACACGGAGATAATCGTTACGGCTGCCAAATGGTCCCCGGTACTGCTGATCCTATTGGGCATAGAGATACTGCTGAGCAACCTCTTGTTCCATAAAGACAAACTGAAATATGATTTTCTCAGCGGTTTTTTCTGCCTGTGCCTGATCGGCGGCAGCCTGATGATTTCGATGGGCTCCGTCTATTTTGACTACGGCATCGGCCACCGCGCCGCGGAAGAAACGATCTCTCAACAGATCAACGACCGTTGTTACGAACAGCTTAAAGGGACGCAAGACATTGCTTCCTTAAACGTAAACGTGTATATCAATGGTCTCCAGCAAAAAGTCCCGGAGTCTTACGACCAGCTTCGTCCCTCCGATCGGGTGCATGCGGAAATCCGCCTGCTGGGAAGCGACGAAACCCCGCTCGCCTTTGCGCAGCGCTGCAAAAGTCTGGTCGACCGGTTGAAAAATTCGGGTCTCCCCATTCAATTGGTCAACTTTTATGCAGGGAATACGGACAGGGACGAACCCGAATACCACTTGGCCGTAGGAGACCGTTTCCAGCAGGATCTTTCTGCGGAAAAGCTGGAACAGCTGGTGGACGTTACGCTTCCGGAGCCTCCGGAACCGGAGACGCCGGAGGAGCCGGACACGGCCGACGGCGATGTATAAGCTGCGCCGCACATGTCTTTGAAAAACTGCTTTTGGTTCAGATGAAGGGGCTGCAGCAAAATAGAACCGCGATCGCAATCTGCACAAAGAAATCATCGCAGCACAAAAGCAGGCGCCTTTTTCGGCTTCAAACTGCCGAGAAAGGCGCCTATTTTATGCAATTTTTACAGTGAAGCCGTTTTGCTACGGCCCCCTTATGATATATTTTGTTTTTCATCAACCCAATGATACCAAAAACAGAGAGGGAATGCACTGCTTTTTGCTGCGCATTCCCTCTCTGTTTGTTGGGCTGTTTTGCTACATCCTATCTCCTTTGTTCAAAAAATATTCTGTGCCTGGTTTATTCCCAGAAACAAATCCCAAGGCACATGACGATCCATGTAACAAACGTATACAAAAGCCGGAGCAGGGACCGGCGATCCCATGACTCTGTCCCGTCCTTTCCCCGGCGCTTCCATAAAAGAGGCAGTTCCCGGCTGCATACAGCCAAAGCAACTAGAAAGAGCAGCAAGCAGCGCAGGCCTTTCCCCAGGCCGAACACCCCGGACAGGGCAATATACACGGCCGCAGCGATCGCAGCCGCGCCAAAGACGCTGCATAGGATGAGGGCAATGTTATGTTTCTCCCGCATATGATCCTCCCCTGTAGGGATCCTGTTAAGAATCTATTTCCCCAAGACTCATCGGTGAACCGCCTTCGTAATATTCCGTCGTCTTTCCACCATAAGTATCCTGTCCATTATGATGCAGCCATGCAGTCACTTCGTATTTTGTCTGGTGATAGGAGAACACACCA
>DBFXIC010000296.1:0-2641 GCA_048455095.1 Anaeromassilibacillus sp. | reverse complement strand
GTACCCACCCAGTAACAACACAAAAAGAAGAATCAACAGGTTTATTACGTAGCTGAAAAGATGCAGTAGGAGAAAACCAGCATGGACAGAAAAGGCGGTCTGAAGAGCTGTGTCCATTTTTACGGCATACAAGATACAGATATACGGCAAACGTGGAGCCGGAAAGTGTAAATATATCGTTTCCCGTATCCAGGGCAGACCAGCGGCTGAGGGCATCTTTTCTTTGTTCTGCGAGGGAGCGTGGCCCGGCCCACGAGGCGGAAAAGTATCGACAAAAAGCACAAAAAATAGGCGCGGCCATTGGCAACGCCTAAACTTGACAGGATAATGAAAGCATTATATAATACACAGAGACAACAAAAAAACAAACACCGGTATCACGCACGATCACTCTCGTGCGTGATACCAACCGCAGGGCTGTTACCAGCAGCGCAAGCGGTTTTGTGAGTGCCTGTCAGTATGGTTCAGTGTACCATACTTTGGGGATATTTGCAAGAACCCTTTGTGCTTATGCTTGACGGCTATGCGGCGAAGGGTTCTTGCTTTTTGTTGTCTCACTCTGAAAGCTGATCTGAGTTACCAAACCTTTTCAGCTTCCAGACCACCAAACGTCCGATTTGTGATGGAACACAGGCCGGACAATGCCCCGCAATAGAGATACAGCAAGTTCTCCGGCTGCCACGACCGCATTTCGCGCGAGCGGGTGGAGAACTTCGACGGCTGCGGTGAGCCATTCGGCAGCAGCTACCGCAAAGTTCTGATACAAGGGGATAAATCCATGCTCCTCAGAATGCGGTTGTCTGCGGTACGGCGCAGCCAGGAACGGTAATTGCGAGAAAGGGCGCCCTTTTTATCAAGGGTAAACCGACCAAACCCGCTATACATTTGCGTGTGTTATGGAAAAAGAGCCAGCAATCTTATCCCTTTTGCTGACTTTTCTTCCATAATACAGGTTTAGAAAATGGTGGGAGAGGATGGATTCGAACCATCGAAGCGAAGACGCAACAGATTTACAGTCTGCCCCCATTGGCCACTCGGGAACTCTCCCATATTCAATAAATGGAGCTGGTGGACGGATTCGAACCCCCGACCTGCTGATTACAAATCAGCTGCTCTACCAGCTGAGCTACACCAGCGTGGAAATCGGCTTGCCAGCTTCATATCCTTTATATGCGCCCAAAAGAAGAATCATGGCGCCTAAATATAATATCAATTCCTCCGGCCTTTGTCAAGCCCCTTTTTTACCGGACGGAGAAAACTTTTACGGGAGCGCGGTACGCGCCTTTCCTCTTGCTTTTTTTGCCGCGCGGCTCTAAGATAAAAGAGGAAGAAAAGCGCCGCGCAGATGCGGCACGGCACACAACTGAACAGAGAAAGTGAGAGAACAGGAATGGGACCCTCTAAAGTATATTTTACAGACATGCGTGCGCTGCCGGGCACGAACCTGCAGCAGAAACTCAAGCGGCTGATCCTCAAAGCGGGCATCGGACAGATCGATTTTCAGGATAAATATGCCGCTATCAAAATCCATTTCGGCGAACCGGGCAACCTTTCTTACCTGCGGCCCAATTTTGCAAAGACCGTTGCGGACGCCGTGAAAGAGCTGGGCGGCCGCCCGTTTCTGACAGACTGCAACACGCTGTATGTGGGGCGCCGCAAAAATGCGCTGGACCATATCGAAGCGGCTTATGAAAACGGGTTTTCGCCATTTTCCACCGGCTGCCAGATCATTATTGCAGACGGCCTGAAGGGGACGGATGAGGTGGACGTGCCCGTGCGCGGCGGCGAATACATCCGGGAGGCCCATATCGGCCGCGCCGTGATGGATGCGGATATATTCATTTCGCTGTCCCACTTCAAAGGGCACGAGAGCACGGGCTTCGGCGGCGCCATCAAGAATATCGGCATGGGCTGCGGTTCGCGCGCAGGAAAGATGGACATGCATTGCGCGGGTAAGCCGGACGTGGACAAAAGCGTTTGCCGGGGCTGCGGCGTGTGCATGAAAAACTGCGCGCACGGAGCCATTGCTTTTGATGAAAACCGCAAAGCGGGCATCGACCACGGCAAATGTGTGGGCTGCGGCCGCTGCATCGGTGCATGCAATTTTGACGCCGTATACAACGGCAACGATTCCGCCAACGACAAGCTGAACTGCAAGATGGCCGAGTACGCCAAGGCTGTGGTGGACGGCCGCCCGGCTTTCCATATCAATATCGTCAACCAGGTTTCGCCTTACTGCGACTGCCACGGTGAGAATGACACGGCTATCATTCCGGACGTGGGGATGTTCGCCAGCTTTGACCCTGTGGCGCTGGACGTAGCGTGCGCGGACGCGTGCAACCGCATGCCCGTGATGCCCGGAAGCCTGCTGGACGAAAACCTGCGCGCCTGCGGCGCCCGTGACCATCACGACCATTTTACGAATGTTTCTCCCAATACAGATTGGCGCTCGTGTATGGAGCATGGGGAAAAAATCGGTTTGGGCACACGCAGCTATGAACTGATTACAGTCAAATGAAGAAGCTTTTGAGCGGCGGGGATACCCGCCGCTTTTTTATGCAGAGCTTCTTTCTGCACTTTGTACAGAAAACAGTTTGAATTAGCATGAAAATGTCAGTTTTTATTTAAAATATACAACAAA
>DBFXIC010000295.1:0-6235 GCA_048455095.1 Anaeromassilibacillus sp. | reverse complement strand
GCGTATATCCGTTCCTGCAAAAGCATTTTGCAAAAGGTGTGCTGATTGGCGCGGTGAAAGAGTAAAAAGGGAAACTTTTCAGAGGCGGCAAACGGATGGTCAGGGCGGACGCGAGTCGCTTGATCATAAATAAAAAACTGTTAAGGAGGAAAAAATGAAACACACATTGAAGAAATTGCTCGCTTTCAGCCTCGTGCTGGCTCTTGTAGCTGGTATGCTTGTCGGTTGCGGAGGCGCACCTTCATCCAGTGCGGCAAACAGCACCTCCGCTTCAGTGGAAGCCACAAGTTCTGCAGGAGGGAAAGGGGAAAACCCGAACGCCGGACGAGAGAACGTCACGATCCGTTTCTCACAGTATGCGAACAACACGGATGATCAAGAGTATATGGCCAATGATCCCATAAAAAAAGCCATTGAAGAAGCCGTGAATGTTACCATTGAATATGACACTGGCATCGAGGGATATGACGATCGTTTGGCTACAGAACTGGCTGTTGGTGCGGCACCCGACCTTTTCCCCACCTGGGGCGTGGCACCTCTGTTGCGAAAATATGCAGAAGAAGAAGCTGTATATGATATCGGCAAAATCATTAATGCAGACCCCGAGCGATACCCCATTCTGTACAAGATCATCAATCATCCTACATATAAGATGTATAATAAAATGTACACAGGGGATGAGAACGCCACATATGCCATCTATTCCTTCTCTGCGCGCGCCTATCCAAACTTCAACGGTGTGCCTGCGTACAATACGGCCATTCTGGAGGAAGTAAACGATGGTGTTGTTCCCTCTACAGTGAGTGAGTTTGTAGCCTTCACGGAAAAGGCCGCCGATGCAGGTTACTCGGGTTGGTGGCCGTTCAATAACAAACTGACGAACTGGGCGGAGATCGACCGCACCATAGCGAATCCACTGGGCACAACATTGCGCACCCCAGCTACATGGGACTGGATCTGGACGGGCTTTTTGCCGGATGACCCTGCGAAGATTGGTACAGACGAGGAACACTGGACTCTCATGACAGTTTCTGACAAAAGCAAAGAGGTAGTGAGGTTACTGGCAGAAATGTATGCCAAAAACGGCATCCATAATGGCGTGGGTACGCTGGTGGATGAGGATGATGGTTACGCCGCGTTCAACAACAATACACTGGCCTCTTACGGTTACAGCTATGGCTATTACACGCAGTTCAAAAAGCTGTATGACTCCTGGATGAGCGCCCACCCCGATGGCTCTTTGAAAGACCTCACACTGGGAACTGCGCTGACCGATGATGATGGGAACTGGATGCAGATATACGATGTGCCCGTATATCTCGGTTCGCACTATTTTATTCCCACAAGCTGTGAATATCCCGAGCGGGTACTGGACCTCGTTGAGTTTCTTGCCAGCAATGAAGGGCAAAAACTCATCTTCTGCGGTATCGAAGGCCTAACTTACACGATGGACGGTGATGATATCGTTTTTGACATTGAGGAAATAACTAATATCAACAAGCACTATGGTTATCCGTACCAGGATACCTGCCGCTACGTCTGGTTCACTTATCTGTTCTGCACCAGCGAGATGATGCTGAATCTGGAGGACAATGACTGGTGGGATGCTGTCACAACGCCGTATGATCCCACGATGGATTGGGCGACCGACGATGATAAAGAATGCTTCCAGTATGCACTGGACACAGTACAAGAGTTCGTTGACGATGTATATGTGGTGATTCCGAGCTACTATGGCATGGCAACGCTGGACGCGGAATGGGCGGATGTCCAAACCAAGCTGTATGAAATAACCAACCGTTATCTAGCGCAGATGGTAGGGGGACAATTGGATATAGACACCGGCTGGAAACAGTATCGGGCGGAATATGAAGCTGCTGGTGGCCCAGGTTTGGAGGAAGCTGTGAACGAGGCCATCGCCTTTGCACGCACAGAATACAGCACCTAATAATCCAAAGTTGCCGGCAATATCGAAGGACATGAACGAATATTAGAAAAGAGCGCCGCCCTTCGAAGTTCTCTTGATAGGACTTTGAGGGACGGCATTTTTAAAGTGTGTAGCTGGGCTGCATGCATCAATGAAAGAGAGGGGAAAATGGCACGAATTGAATTGTTGCCTCGGGCATATAGTTCCTACAAGGCAAATTTGCACTGCCACACCACATACTCTGATGGGAATCTCTCGCCCGAACAGGTGAAAGAACATTATAAAGCAAACGGATACAGTGTGGTAGCTTTCACTGATCACAATGTCTTGATCGACCACAGTGCACTCAACGACAAGGACTTTCTGGCTCTGGTGGGGTTGGAGGTGGACACGGACAGCTTCCTCTACGGTAAAAAGCATGAATTTAACCAGACATGCCATTTGTGCGCGATTCTGCGTAATCCAGCGCACGCTGTGCCCGTATACCGCGCAGAGCGGTATACAGCAGAAGCAATATCTGCTAAGATTGACGAATTTCATCAAAACGGCTATATCGTGAACTACAATCATCCCACATGGTCATGCGAGGGAGCGGACGAATTTTTGCATTACGGCCTCTTTGACGGGATGGAGATATTCAACTACAGCGCAGAGGTGGCAAACAATAACGGATACAGCCACGGTGAATATGCGCTGGCGCTACGCTTAATGAACCACCGTATCCGCTGTATTGCCGCCGATGACAACCATGATGGGTACGATTGTGAGGCTGACTCCTGCGGAGGCTGGGTCGTGTTCAAGGCACCGGAGCTGAGTTATGAGGCCATCATAAAGGCATACGATGATATGCGTTTTTATTCCAGCACAGGTCCAGAGATTAAGCAGTGCTATATTGAGGACGGTGTTTTCGTGCTGGATTGCTCCCCTGTCCGGCGCGTGCACTTAATGACACAGGGGATAGACCCTGTCTACTGTGGCTATTCGCCGGAGAACGACCTTACGCATATAGAAATCGATATTAGCAAAGTGCCCGATACGGCACGCTTTTTGTGGCTGCAGCTCACAGATGGCGTGGGACACAAGGCCTGGATGAATCCGTATTACCTCAAGGATTAAATCGTCATCCAGGCTGACAGACAGGGAGCGTGATCTCCACAGCGGCCCAACTGCTGTGGAACTGTTATGAAAAAATTATACACGCATAGAAGTATCTATTTGCTTTTTGCAGTCTGCTGGGTCTGCTATTTCTGCACTTATCTGGGACGCCTCAACTTTACGGCCTGTATTGCCGAGATAAACACTGCGGAACATATCTCCAAGCTTAAACTCGGCCAGATATCCAGTGCATTTTTTGTGTGTTACGGATTTGGACAGCTCTTTAGCGGCTTTCTGGCTGACCGTCTTTGTGCAAAAAGGCTGGTAGGGCTGGGCTTACTTGGCTCCGCTATACTCAACTGGGGGATGGCACTGTGCCATACGCCGGACATGATGGTGCTCATCTGGGCACTTAACGGCCTGTTTCAGTCTATGGCGTGGGCTCCGCTGGTGAGGACAGTGGCAGATCTTGTGCCCGGACCGCAGTGCGCGCGTATATGCCTAAATCTAGCCACGACCACGCCGGTGGGCACGCTCGCGGCCTATGGTATATGTGTGATATGCATCTCGCTGGGCAACTGGCAGAGGGCGTTTTGGACGGGCGGCCTATTTCTCACAGTGGCAGGTGTACTTTGGCTAGCTGCCATAACAGCATTGGAGCGGCTGGCACACAGAGATGGAATCGAGGATGTGCTGGCTCAGGGGAATGTACGGAGCACTCTGCCGGAGAAGAAGAGCACACAGCAGCTTGTGCTCACGCTGGCGCCCGTCTGCCTGGCCGCGTGTATCCACGGTCTCTTGAAGGATGGCATCATGACGTGGGTACCGTCCTTCCTGCAGGAGAAATTCAGTCTGCTCACCGCTTTTTCAGTTTCGCTCACGATGCTGCTGCCGCTCGTGAACCTCAGTGGGGTATACATAGGCAACGCCGTGAATGTGCGCCGCTTTCGGAACGAAGCATCCACAGCATGCCTTTTCTTTGGGGTATGCGGGGCAGGCTTGCTCCTGTGGCTGTTTTGGGGCAAAGAAAGTCTTGGGATTACATTCGCAGTGTTGCTGTTCAGCACCACCTGCTTGACGAGTGTAAGCACGATGCTACTCAGTCTGTTGCCGTTGCGCTTTAGGCGCCAGGGGCAGACAGCAACAGTGACGGGCATCCTCAATGCGGTCACATATGTGGGCAGCGCTCTGTCAAGCATCGGCTTCGGTGCCCTCAGCACCCGGTGGGGGTGGAATGCTGTGTTTTTGGCTTCGTGTGCAGCTACGGCGCTGGGCGCAGTGGCGTGCCTTTTCGGCAGGCGCTGCGGACATAAATCAGGCGAGGAGGAAAGCGTCGCCGCATGTGCAGGCGAAGGCACGACGGATGTGTCCGAAGAAAATGGGGAAAAGGAGAAAGTATGAAGAACGTTACCCTGCGGGATGTGGCGGAGTTGGCGGGCGTGTCGCAGGCGACGGCTTCGCTCACACTGAACCATAGCAGCCGGGCAAATTTCAGAAACGGAACAAGGGAACGGGTGCTGGTAGCGGCACGGCAGTTGGGCTACCGTTCGCCTGCACGCCGGAAACGACGCACAGACATGGCGGATTATATGTTGCTTGTGATGGTTCCCACGCTGGCGAACCCATATTATGTAGAACTGGCCCAAGCAGTCGAGGAGTATGCTGCGTCACTCGGTTATCGTGTCACGGTATGCAACACATTTCGAAAGCCAGAGCTGGAGCGGTTTTATCTTGATATCCTTGTCGGAAGGAATGTTAGAGGCATCATTTACGGCTTTCTACCCGGATCTTTGCGATACATCGAGCGGTTGGCTGAGGTGCTCCCTATTGTGCTCGTTGGGGAGGAAACAGGCGAGTTGCCCATATGCTCTATCGGCCTCAGCGATGTGAATGCGGGTATGCTACTTGCGGATCATCTCCTTGCGTTGGGACATCGCCAATTCGCTTTTATCTCCACGCCGTTAGACAAGTTCACGCTGGCGCGGCAGCAACGTTTGGAGGGACTGCGCCGACAGATGAAAGCCTGCGGAAAGGCAGACGAGATAGAGGTGCTGACTACAGATGAGAAATGGGAGATAGACGGTCTGGAGAACGGGCAACCGTATGAATATACTATTGGTCGCAGGCTTACGGCGGACTTTCTGGCAACCGGGAGCAGTGCCACAGCGCTCATCGGCGTGAACGATATAACAGCGCTCGGTATCCTGCAGGAATTACAGGAACAAAGGCGCGGAGTGCCGCAGGAGTTTTCCGTATGCGGCTTTGACAATATCTTTTCAGCTAGTATTGTTATTCCCGGCCTCACGACGGTGGATCATCAGTTGCGTATACGTTGCCAGGCTGCAGTGGATATGGTCGTATCCCACCCGGCGATGACATATGCAGCGGCACCGTATGTGAGCATGGCGGAGTATATGCCACGCCTCATCGTGCGTGGTTCCACCGGCCCTGTGCTGGCACAGGGCTGAGATAGTCGTTTGTTTTTCCATGACATAGTTCGTCAAAAGTACGCCCTGTCTCTTGAACCGGGGTTCCATAACGGTATGATAACCGCACTTCTCCCAAAAAATTTTTGCCGTGTTACTGGAAAAAGAAAACGAAGCGTGAGGAATTTCTCGAAATCATGGAGGAGATCATCCCGTGGGATGAATGGGTTCGCGTAATTCAACCTTACTACCGCAAGGCAAAGCGTGGGCGTCCGCCCATGGGAATCGAAAGGCTATTTATTCAGAGTTTCCCTAGGTTTTGTCCAATGTGACTATTTTGGCATGCAGAGGCGGGAGTGACTGGTAGCTTGTCTGTTGTCTGCCTGTGCAACCGATTCTTATCGCTCTCTGCAACAGGATGTTTGATTTTCTTGAATACGAGTCGACCTTTGTTGAGTTCGGCTCGTTTCTTTTTGCTCTGATTTAACCCATACAAAAAATTGAGCTGAACAACCGTGTGAAGCATGTATAACAGATAATGCAACAGTAACGCTCGTAGTCCTTCTGCAGGTGGTGTCAAGAATTGGACCTGTTGACCAAAAGAGAACCGGGCTGAAAGTTGTAGCTTTCAACCCGGATTTTCAGCTCTTTTCCATCGATCAGGCCGTTCTTTACACAACGCCGGATGATCTCCAAAAACACCTGTTGGAATAACTGACTCTCATTCCATTTGCGCAGACGTGTTTTGCTGAATGTGGAATGGTCGGGGATCTTATCCGCAAGTTCA
>DBFXIC010000294.1:0-10111 GCA_048455095.1 Anaeromassilibacillus sp. | reverse complement strand
CATCCAATCAATACCATTAGGAAATTGGGCAATTGTCCCAAATGCGCGCGTTGTCCCTGTGACAATCTTTTCAATGTTTTCTGATAGTCGTTTTGCCCCCTTGTATCCGATGCCGCCGGTGTTGGCAACAATAACGCATCTATCCCGTCTGTGCGGGGCGTCGACGGCGCAAGCCGGAATAATAAACGCCCCTGCGGCGTAGCCTTTGGCTTCCAGATCAGATAGCGCCGTGTCGAGCGCCATATTGACGATTCCAGCAACATTTTCGCCAACGACCCAAGCGGGCCGGAGTTCTTCAATAACGCGCAGCATTTCTGGCCAGAGGTAACGGTCATCCTCACTGCCTCTGCGCTTCCCGGCGACGGAAAAAGGCTGGCACGGGAATCCTCCGGAAATAACGTCAACTGTCCGCAGTCCTGTCCGTTCATAAAAGCTCTCCTTTGTCATGCTTCGGATATCCCGCCAGCGCGGCACATCCGGCCAGTGTTTTTCAAGTACTTTTGTCGGGTAATCCGCCCACTCGCATTGGCCGACCGTTTCAAAGCCCGCCCATTCCGCAGCCAGATCAAGCCCGCCGATGCCGGTAAACAGTGATAAATGCGTCACTTTATTCATCCCCACAACCGATCATGAGTTGTCCACCAGCATACAGTTGATAAACGGTCATGCCACTTTTGTTAGCGAGATACGGGAAAAATACTTCGTCGAGCGGGACGTCGCAGCTTTCTACGAGGGCCATCTGTGCGAGTACCCAATCCCGTATATTACGCCATGCGGTCATCTCCGCCTGATTTTGATCGGCTTTGACTTTTGACTTTTGGAATGCCCGAAGCGTTCCATCGACTGCTGCCGGTAAAACAAAACCTCTCAATCCAAACGGCCCGTCCAATGCAAATGATATCGCAACAGGTTTTTCGTTTTCGTAGTCAATCATTATTTTTGTTGCTCCATGCTTTGCGAGCGCGCCCTGTATTTCCCCAAGGCTCTGGTACACATCTACTTTTGTTGTATAATTTTTTATTGCCAAAGCCATTCACTCTCGCTTTCTACAGTACACCAACCTAAAATCCCGGTTATTTCCAGAAATGCGCCGCCTTCGGTGTCCATGCAGAAATGGTAAATTTCGCCGTCGCTGCCTTCTAAGGATTTGCACCATTCGCATTCTGAGCAGTATCGTATTATATCCCCGTTATAGTCCCGTTCCGGCTCTTTCACACTCATATCACTCCAACTTTCTCACTCTTATTCCCGTTGTAGATGACTACCATAGAGGGGAATGGGGCGCGATCATATGTGTTGCCGTCCTCATCCGTGAAATGCAGCCGCCCGCGCACAAAGCGAATTTCCGCGCATCCATATATGTAGTCGTGAAAATAGGCCGTGTCTGTTCGGGCCGGAATCAGCAAGACAACCGTTGTCCCGTTCCGAGATTCTTCGTAGGCTTTGCGAACCCACTTCCCGATTTTCCGTCCGTATGGAGGATTACAGAATACAGCACCGCCGCCTGCTATGCTCCACGAGCTTTTTATCCCATCGGTTTCCGGGGTGTAATATTGCGGACATTTCGCGCTTTTTGAGGTCGCTGCCGCATCAAGGGTGAAATGAAATTCCTGGTTAAGTTCGTCAAAAAAGTCTTGTGGCGTGCAATAGTCCATTTTTTTGCTGCTTAATAAGGATGCGTTCATTTTAATGTTGTTCCTCCGCTATTTTCAGGGTATTTGCCGCAAATACCGTGCGCGTTCGTCTGCCCCTGGTTGGCTGCCTAATTTTCATGCTTGACGGCTTCTTCCCTTGTGATATAGTGGTGAATTCCAGGGGCGCATTCATGCCAGCGGTTTGTATCAAAATTGGGAATCTCAATTGTTTGTCCGACAATGTATTCAATTTTCGGGCTGTAGGCGTAGTCGCTCAACACCCGATCCCCAGCGGGGTGTCCTGCCAGATCTGTAATGCTGATCACCCTCGCCTTGCTGGCCCTGCATTTGCGACTTGTAGCCGACGAGCGAAGGGCGTCATATGGAATTTCCAGCTCCACGATTAAATTATTGGCCTTTTTGTAAGCTGTGTATGTGCCAGTCTCCGGGCATTGCAGAGGATAAAATGCAGTATTCGAATCCCACGATAGAGTATCGATATTTAACGCCTTGGACAGGTTGCACCCGGACAGGTCAGCCCCGGGCAGTTTGGCCCAGGACAGGTGGGCCCCGGACAGGTCCGCCCCGGACAGGTCCGCCTCGTACAGGTTGGCCTTGGACAGGTTGGCCCCGGACAGGTCCGCCCCGGACAGGTTGGCCTTGGACAGGTTGGCCCCGGACAGGTCCGCCCCGGACAGGTTGGCCTTGGACAGGTTGGCCCCGGACAGGTTGGCCTTGGACAGGTTAGCCCCGGGCAGGTCAGCCTTTACGCCCTCCGGTTCACCCCGGAGCCATGCTGCGTGCTTGTCAAGGATATCTAGGATATTCATTTGATTTCTCGCTCCTTTTTTCAACCCACATATCTTGCGCGCCTTATGATTCGGCATCCGTCAATTTGATTCTCAGCTTTGCAATCTCAATCGCATGACGGTATGCCTGCGCGTGCTCATTGTCTCCATGTGTCTTTGTAACCGCGGCTGCAAATTCGTCAATTGTACCATAAAAACATCCGCATGATACGCTGATGCTGTTGTTTGCATTGCGGAAAAATGTTGTCGTACCGTCACGCGAACCAATACAGGATATCCAATATATGTCCCGCGGGCCTTTGACTAGCGCATTGCCGTAGACCAGCGCATTGCCGCTGACCAGCGCATTGCCGCCGACCAATGCCTTGCCGCCGACCAGCGCGTCGATAGTCCGACGCACCGGCCGCATGGCGGCGTGAATGGCTATGGGGCCGCGGTAGCTGGTGGCCCAGCTCCGGGTTTCGTATTTCTTCTGGCCAGACACCAGCAGCGAGGCCCAGGGCTGCCAAATGGTAAGAGCCTTCATCCGTCCGCCTCCTGGAACAGCTCATGGGTGCCGTCCTGGAGGGCTTTTTCCTCGTCGGACATCTCATATCCAAGCTCGGTGAGGATTTTATACAGGAAGTCCAGGCTTTCATTTTCCTGGTAGGCGCAGGCCATGCTGTGCTTCGCAGGGTCCCAGCGCCACCAGAAGTAATTTACTCTCTCGGCGTCAAAGGACGCGTAGGCGGTAGCTAGGAGGGTGTATTCTGGGCTTTCCTTCGACCGTTCATCAAAGGCCGGGATGTTGATTTCATCATTCTCGGTATCAACGCCAATACCTAAGAGCTCGGACATCATAGCGTCGTCCGGATCATCGTGGTCCCGGAGAAGCATCCCCGCAACAAACCGGCAAACAGTTGCCACATTCTTTTTCGCCGCCGAGAAGTCCTTGATGAATGCGTATCGGGTCTGGTATGCTGCCCTGGAGATGGTTTCAAGCTCTGCGTGCCGGCGCTCCAGCTCGGCCTTGATCCGCTCCGCCTGTGCCGCCGCCTCTGTGTCCTCCGGTTCCTCGACAATCTGGCGATAAAGGTCTACCTCGTACATTCCTACATAGAAGAAGTAAGCCACGGTGTCCGCGTCATCAGGACGCTTCACCTCGTCTTGCTTGTTCCAGGTGCCATAGTTCCGCACATACCGCATAGTGGAGTGGTCCACCTTCTCAATCTGGGTCGCAAAGGCGGAAAGGGCCTGCACTCGCTCCGCGATGAGCTTGCGGCTTTTCTCTGTCTCGATGGCGCTGGCCAGCTTCTGCCGGAAGTTGTTGGTGCCGATGGCCTCCAGAACTTCATTCTTCAGCTCCGGGTCGTCGATCTTGTCCAACTCCATGTAATCCATGAGGTTGGCGCCACGACTTACGGAAGCCTTGAACTTCTCCTGGTCGAACTCCAGCAGCTTCACTCTGCGCCGAACGGTCGTCTGGGAGAAGCCGGACTTCCGGGCAATCTCGTCAATGCTGTCCCCCAGGTCGAGCATCATCTGGAAGCCCTGGGCCTGCTCATAAAGGGTGAGGTCGGACCGCTGAATGTTCTCCATGAGCATGGTCTGCACCTGGCTCCGAAGATCCATATCGGTGATGACACATGGCAGCTCTTTCAGCCCGGCCAGCTTCGAGGCTGCGAGCCGGCGGTGGCCGATGACCACGGTGTAGCCCTTCTGCCAGGTCTCTCCCGTGATCTCCCCGGTAACGGCGCGAGGAACAACAGTCAAATTCTGAAGGACACCGTTGGCCTTAATGCTGTCGGCCAGCTCGGTCAAATCACCCAAGTCCTTCCGAGGGTTGTCGGGATGCGGGTAGAGATCTTCGACCGGGATATAGACCAGGCCGTCAGGGGTGTCATCGTCATCATCCCCCAAGGACGCAAGGAGGGCCTCGTCCTTGGCCTCCCTATCCCTCCGGTCACGAATCGCCTCCTGGTCGTAGATATAGTATCCATCGCGGGCATTCGCAGAATAGTAGGGGCACTCCAGCTCCTTGCGGACATATTCACAGGTCTTCCGTTCGCACTCCGTCTGTAGTGGGCACCTTTCATTCAATACCTTCTTTGCCATTATAATAGCTCCTTTCGTCGGCCGACTTATCCCTCGGCAGGGGAATTTGATGTGATGCGGTGCGTCTTGGGGTCCATGTGCCGGAACAGAGCCTCCAGCGGCCACCGCTCCGGGCAAGCGCATATCGCTTTCCAGCGGTATATGTGGGCCAGCCGGCATTGCCGAGGGCATTGGGCATGGCAGCCGGCTCTTTTCTTTCCAGAAAGAACATCTCACGTCTCCTTTCGGGAATATCCGTTCATGCGGCACCACCGGCGCTGAGCCTGCTTCTTCCTGGCCGTGCGGCAGGCCGAGCAGAATCGGTTTTCCCTGCGCTCGTAGAAGGTAGACCCACAGCGGGCGCAGTATTGCGGGGGTATGCGGTGGAACTCTGTGCAGCTGTCGCAATTAGCACATCCGGCGGAGCACCCTCTAATGTCATCCCAGTTCATGCACATAAACCGCTGCCAATAAGGGTCGTAGCCGAGATCGTTTATGCGCTTGCGGAGCAGCGCATCGAGTATGGAAAGGTTGCGCTTGACCTCTGCCCTCGTTCTGGAGAGGTGCACGGCCTGCTTCACTGTCGGTTCCGGCGCACCATACCCCCACGGGCCGTCTCCCATGTATGCCCGTACTTTATCCGCATTTTCTGTCAGGTATACAGAGTAAACCTTGCCGCGAACGGCTTTTTCGGACTTGCCGAGTACCTGCCCAATCAGCATATAGCTATCGCCGTTTTGGATGCCGTCAGCCAGTATAGAGAAATCGTCCTCTGTCCACGTGGCATCAGGGCCGCGATTGTCAGCCTTCACGGGGCGTTCTTTTAAGCCGAGGTCTGTGCAGCGCCGCTGGATAGCGCCTGTCGATCGGCGGAGCATTTCGGAAAGCTCCGCCGATCCATACTTGTGCTGTTTCAACAGCATCTTCAACCGGCTGTCTTCGTCGACTGTCCACGGCTCTTTCCTCTGGAGGGCGTAAGCCTTGAAGTCCTTTCGGCGCTGTTCGGCCAACCAATCCGGCTCCTCGCCGAGTGCCAGCGGCTCCATTTTGGAGAAGTCCAAAAATGACCTGTTTTTCTCTGCCCACTTCCAGAACTCGTCCAGAAAAACAACTCTGACAACTTTCTTGGTATGCCGCTTATTTCGCACAGGGAATCCTCTGTTCTGGATCCAGCTTTTGATTTTGTAGCTGTCTGAGCTTCCGCTATATCCAAGGGCAAGGATAAGTTGACGCATTGTGATATACTCGCCGCTTTCCAAGTAAGGCGGGAGTCCGAGCCTGTTTACTTTCACCATAACGGCGTTTTTCGATCGGTTGAGCTTTTTGCACAGACCAGCAACGGTCATCGTCCCCCAACATTCACAAAGGATCTCTTCGTCTTCAGGTGTCCATCGCTTCATGTGTTCCCCTCCCATCAAAAGAAAGATAGCTGCCCGGTCTTGGTCTGCGTCAGCGGTTGTTCAACAATGGCGGGCTGTTCCAGAGCAGATTTCTCGACCTTATCCAGCGAAACCGCTGGCCGATACATGAGAGCCATCTGTGCCCAAATTCTGCGCCAATGCCATATGTCACGAAAATACATGGGGGTAAACCAAATATTTGAGCCGCTGACTGGAAGTAGTCCCCTTGGGTCATAGCTCGTGCTGGGGTAAGCGATGGTATCACCGATCACAATATATCCGGGGCAACCCATGAGGCTCAACTGGATATAGCACATACATCCAGCCAAAAAGTCGATGTCCTGCGCTACGAACAGCACCGATGTCTGATAGTTGACGTCATTTCCGGGACGGCGGCACTCGTTGGCGAATGCTACCAGCAGCGCCCCTGCACCGCAGGCCGGGTCATTCACGGAGGCCCAACCATGTGTCTCGATTTTTGCTTTGAGGTCTTCGCCGTAGGACACGGTGGCCATTGCGCGGCAGACGGAGTACGGGGTAAAGAACTGACCCGCCCACTCGTTTCCGAGATCGAGAGCCATAAACAATTCCCCAAGGAAGTCCTGATCGGGGTTGTGCTCCAGATCGGCGACAACTTCTGCGAGCATCTGGGCAAAAACCGCCATCTCTTTGGCAGAGTATTTTCCCGAGCGGGTCATGTACTCCTTTTCCCGGGCTTCCCGATGTGGGCCGTCAAAGAGATTTGCAATACTGATGGCGGACATGATGATGAAGTCCTGCCACACTTCCCACCGGGAATATCGCCCGATCAGAATGTCCATGCATCTGATGATGTTCTTCTGCGCCTCTCCTCTGACGCGACGAACGGCCTTTCCCATAGCTTACTCCTCCGCGACAGCTTCTGCGGCTGCCTGCTCCGCTTTCTGACGCGTAGCTTCGGCCTTGACGCCAGCCTCGTAACCGCGGCGATAGATACGCTGCAGGTATGCGATCATTTGCACCTTGTCCATGTGCTTGACGGCCTTGTAGTCCTCGCGGCTCATTTGTTGGACCTACTTCATGACTTCTCCGGTGTACTTCTTGTCCATTCGGGTCTTAGCCATTCTCGTCACCGCCTTCCTGATCGTCGGGCTCGTCATAGGGCAAAACCTCGCGCGGCTCGGAGCCATTGAAGGGGCCGACCACACCGAGATCTTCCAGGGCGTCGATAATGCGCGCGGCCTTGGCATATCCGACGCCCATACGTAGTTGCAGCAGGGAGACCGTGGCCTTGTTCTCGGCCCTGACGATACGTGCGGCTTCCTGGAGGACAGGGTCATCGAGGTCCGTAGCCGGAGGGCCCCCACTTTCGCCAACAGAGGGCGCGCCGTCCCCTTCGTCATCTCCGGAGAGGGTACCGTCATCTCCATATTCCCCTTCATCGTCAAAGCTCTCCAGCGGCTCCGCTTCTTTTGGAAGGTCATCGTCGCTTTTATCGATAACCGGCATGGTCTTCTGTGTCAAAACGCCCTTCTCGACCACATCCCGAAAGAAAAACTGGAGCCAGCAGTAGTGCATGTTTTTGAATAGGTTTTTGATTTTGGAGAACAGTGTGTCGTTAATGGTGAAGGTCTGCGAGGTCTTGTAGGTTATACTGCCATCTTCGAAGAAAAACACGATGGATGCATCGGGACTGGTGTATCCCTTATCCTCGACATTCTCCAGTAAAGATAGCTGTTCCTCCAGACCAGTGACCGGCTTAATGGTCAGGGTAATAGGATATCTGTCACAACGAAAGCGAAACACCAGATCGTTTTCGTCGCAAACACCTTGCAACTTCTTTTTGTAGGCTTCGTACTTGGAAATCTCGCTCATGATGATAAACCCCTTTCTTAATCGAGCAACAGCAGCGCACCGTTTTGTGCCGTCAGCACTCGATATTCTTGCAGATCTGATTCAGTGATGTACTTGCGGCCAAAACGCTCCTTCATGTTCCGCCAAACATCCCAAGGGAGCCGGTAAACCCCATTTGAGGCGAACCCTGCCACGATGAAACACCTTGCTCCAAGATACTGATAATGGGTTAAATATTCAGCCTGGCTTTGAAGTACCCGGCTTTGTTCCATGCGATCGGCTGATGTAAACTTTGCTTCAAAAATGACCGCCTGGCCGCCTTTGATGACACCTTTATAGTCCGGTTGTGCTTTGCGTTCGAAAAAAGCAATAAATTTTCCAGCGCCAAGGTTTTTGATGGGGCGCATCGGTTCAGGGGTCTTTTCGATAATGGCGCTGCCCTGATTACGATAATATTCAAACGCAGCGTCAATCTGTTCTTCGAACTGTCTGCCTCTGGCCTTGCTGACAGCACCCTGCCATTGGCGCTTGGGGTCTTTGTTCCTTACCATTCAATCAATCCTCCCAGCGTTCCGCCGACAATGAACATCGTCAGCCCAACAAACGATTGCCAGAACGTCCGGCTAATCGAGATACTGTTTAAATCACTGGCGTTGGCGGTGCCAAACAGTATCAGGAACCCCAGGCCACAAAGGGCATGTAAGAATCTTTTAAGCTGCATTTGTTTCATGACATCACTCCCAAACATAACCAAAGCAGAATATATGATCTCCAATGGCCCCCCATATGCGATCATTCTCACCGTTACGAGAAAAGTACACCACATCAGCCGGAAGAACGGACGGACCATATAAAGCGGCGGCAACCGCTTCATATTGCATTTGTCCCGGTTCTGCGGTTTGCTGAACACAAATTGCGGAGAACTGCGGCATCGCTGTGTCCTCTCCTTGATGCAGCACGTCATGTACACTGTCCGGGAAGTCCGGGGAAATCACACGGTTCAATACGACTTCCGCAACGGCCTGTTGGCCTTTTGCACTTTGATTTCCAGCCTCCAGATAGACAATCGCTGCCAGTTCATGTAATTCGTTTTCTGAAATGTTGATAGAATCATACCGCTCGATGATCTGTGGGATTGGAGATTCTGCTTCCATTTCCTGCTCTAAAATGACCATTTCAGCAGCCGGGAGTATTTCCATTGGTGCAGTTGGCACGTCTGTCAGAGCTTTTTTATTAGGGGCGTCTCCCTTCATTACAGACGCAACCGCCATAATCGTGGCAACGGCCACAAGTACACAGAGTTTTATGTAGGGTAACATCCAAATCCTGTATTGCTTCATCATTCCTCCTGTCTGCTGCGGTAGTCATCCCAAGCCATTGTCAAAGTTTGGGATACCTCCCGCAGCCTGCTTATGATAGACTCAATTTTCTGGCATCCGTATCCCCGTGGAGTAAGTGTGCGGATTAAATCCTCGGCGCCAAAATTTGTGGTGATAATGATTGGTTTCATGGCTTCGTATCGCTCGTTGATGATGGAATAAAGAATTGACATAGACCAATCGGTACATTGTTCTTTGCCAAGATCATCAATGATCAAGAGATCACACTCCCGATATGCCTTCATGACCTCATGTTCCGATGTGTACGCGTCGTCAAAAGCCCTTTTAATTTCGTCCAGCAGATCAAAGGACGTTTTCATAATAACCGAGTATTCCTTATCGGTCAGGTACATGGCGATAGCGGCGGCCAAATGTGTCTTGCCGGTCCCATTGGTTCCCTCTATGTACAGTCCATCGCCGGTCTCTTTGATAATTGCAAAATTTTCAGCATATTCCCGGGCTGCGTTATATGCCTGCTTTCTGCCCGGGGTATCGGCTTTGAAACGTTCAAACGTCCGTTGCTGAAACCGTTTTCGAATCCCGCTTTTGGCAAGTAGATCGTTTACCCGACGGCGATGCCACATCCTCTGCTGCTCTTTTTCCTTCTCAAGACGTTTTCGTTCCTGTTCTGCGTCGTACCGTTCCCAATGTTTTACAGCATCAGGGCAGGTACACCGAATTGGCATATTTGTCCATCGGAATATCCAGGGCGGGGGAGCATTGTCACGGTCATTGGTAAGATCGGGCATAATCATGCCCTCGTAGTAAAGCGGCGCGCCGCAATATTTGCATTTTTCCGGTGGCGGAGCAGGGCCGCAGGTTGATTTTATTCCTCGATCCTCGGCTTGCTTTGAGGTAATCTTTTGGCCATACTGCCGAAGGTCGGCATACTCGTCAGGATGATTCGGCTTTTCGGAATCCAGTTGAAGGTTTAAATTCGGCAGAATGCGGCTGATCCCTTCCAGGAGCAGCACCCCCTTTCC
>DBFXIC010000293.1:0-8822 GCA_048455095.1 Anaeromassilibacillus sp. | reverse complement strand
GCAGAGAGGAGGATGCTTTTTCAGTTTTTTAGATGGAAATTCCACAAAGAATCCATTTGGAAAGAAGGAGATGTAGGAATGAAAAAAAACGGCAGCAGGCTGTTGTCCATGATTCTGGCGTTTACGCTGATTCTGAGCAGCCTGAGTTCCGCCGCGTTCGCAGTGTCAAAGGATGAACCGGTCAACTTTGCGCGCACGGCGACCGCCACAGCTTCAAACACAGAGCCCGGCACCACCCTGTTCGCCTCCAAGGCGATCGATGGCGTTGTGGACCGCGATACCACGCCCAAGGCGAACCAGTCCCGCTGGGCCGCCAATAAGTCCGATACGCAGGAGGCTCGCTGGCTCCAGCTCGACTTTGGCGAGGAAAAAACCTTTGATAAGGTCGTTCTCGAATGGGAACGCCTGAATATCGACAGCTACGCCCTGCAGATTTCCGATGATGCGTCGGCTTGGGAAACGGTGTATTCCTCCAAGACGCGCAACACGGAGCTGCAGGAGACCATCAATCTGGACAAACCGCAGACCGCACGGTATTTCCGTGTCTATGTGGACGCTTATGCCGAGAACGGCACGGGCGAAACGGATGTCAACTGGGCTTCCGTCTCCCTGTTTGAAGTGGAAGTCTGGGGCACGACCGAAGGCGGCGGAACCGATCCCGAGCCCGGTGAGCAGCCCGCGAACGGCACCAACCTGGCACTGGACAAGGCGGGAACCGCTTCCGGCACGGAGAGCAGCACCACGCACTATCCGCAGCATGCGTTCGACGGCGACCGCACCGGTACCCGTTGGTCGCAGGAAGGCCTGGCGGATAACAAGAGATGGCTGAAGGTCGACCTGGGACAGGTCATGACATTCCGTCAGTTCAAGATTTTCTGGGAAGCGGCCTATGCCTCCGGTTACCAGATTCAGGTTTCTGACGACAACAGCTCTTTCACCGACGTTTATGCCACGACCAACGGCCAGGGCAGAGACGAAGTGATTACCCTGGATACGCCTGTAACAGGCCGCTATGTCCGCCTGTACTGCACCCAGAAGCCGGAAGGCACCTGGAACGGCGTATCGGTCTATGAATTTGAAATCTACAACTTCACAGACGAAGAGATTGTGAATGCGGCGATTCAGGCGCTCACTGTCCCGAAGGTCGTCAACCACGATTTCACGCTTGCAGTTGCGAGCGACGGCGGTGCGGAGATCTCCTGGGAGAGCAGCAGCGATATTCTCGCGATCGACGCGGAGACCGGCAAGGTCACTGTGACCGCACCTGCGGAGACCATGGATGTCACCCTGACGGCGACCGTTGTGTTCGGCGCATGCACCAAGCAGGTTTCGTTCACGGCCAACGTGCGCAGTGAAGCGGATCGCCAGGTGGAATACCAGGTGTATCCAACTCCGCACAAGATGACGCTGGGCGAAAGCAGCATGACGATCTCCGACGAGGTCAACGTGGTCATGGAATCCGGCATTAGCGACATCACCAAGGCGCGCCTTGAAGAGGTGCTCGGCAACGCCGGACTGACCTATACGTATGACGCAGCAGTCGAGGGCAAAACCAACCTCTATATCGGTGTCAACGGCTCCAATGGAGAGGCGGACGCCTATGCGACCGCCAACAATGTCCCGCGCGATGTATTTGCGGAGGGCGAAAACAAGTTTGATATGGAAATTGTCCAGTTGGATGATTCCAACAACATCCTGCTTCTCGGCAAGGACGACGACGCTGCATTCTATTCCATCGCAACGTTGGAGCAGGTGCTTGCGCAGTCCATGGGTGGCAAGTATACCGCCGTCCTGTTTGAGGACTATGCAAACCAGCAGTACCGCGGCATGGTCGAGGGCTTCTATGGCTATCCGTGGACCGTCGGATCCCGTCTCGACTGGTTTGAATTTGCCAAGAAGTATAAGATGAATATCTTTGTCTACGGCCCGAAGGGCGACCCGTATCACCTGGGCCTGTGGGATGAGGAATATCCCACCAGCGTCACACAGGACGAGCGCAAGCGCGGCGTGCTGACGCAGGACGACATCCGCGCTTTGGCCACGGAATCCAAGAAATGCAACATCGACTTTGTCTGGGTGGCGCACCCCGCCATGCAGAGAAGATTGAACATGAGCTCCAACGCAACGGTCGACAGCGAGATTGAGAAGCGCCTGTTGCCGAAGTTCCAGAGCCTGTATGAGCTCGGCGTACGCGAGTTCGGCATCTTCATGGACGACATCACCATTGGCGAGGGCTTGGCCCAGAAGAACACACAGCCCCACCTGATCGACCAGACGCAGAAGCGCCTGTACGAAGTTTACAACACCGCGGATGCAAAGGAAGAGGATAAGGTCAAACCGCTCTTCTACACCCCGACGTGGTATACCTACGGCCTTGGCTATGCGGATATGCAGAACGAGTGCATGACCGCGTTCAAGAACGCCAACGTGCATGAGGATGTTGTGCTCTGTTTCACCGGCGACGCCGTGTGCGGCCCGATCAACAACAGCTCCTGCCAGAACTTTGCCACTCGCACCGGCCGCAAGCCGTGCATCTGGTGGAACTATCCGGTAAACGACTATGCCGACGCGCAGTTGTTCACGGACAAAATGGACGCAAACTTCTCCGTCAGCACGGATACCACCGCTTGCATCGGCGTGCTGTCCAACCCGATGAACCAGGCCGAGGCTTCCCGTATCGCTTTCTTTGGCGTCGCGGACTTCACCTGGAACACCGCTAACTTTGATTCCCAGCAAAACTGGGAAGACTGCTTCCCGTATCTTGCCCCGAAGGGCTTTGGCGACCTCAGCAGTGAGGAAGTCGCCGCGGCGTACAAGGTCGTTGCAAAGAACATTGTAACGACTCCGGAATCCAAGGATATGCAGGATCTTTACACAAAGATCAAGGCAGAATATCCGTTGGGCAACCTGACGACCGTTAAGAAGGCCAAGGAAGTGTTCCATGAGCTGAACAGCGCAATCGCTGTGATGCGCCTCATGAAAGACTGCGGAAACGAGGAGTATGAGCGCCTGTACATAGAGATCGAGGGCAACCTGAACAAGCTCTCCGACATGGCGCTTGTCATCGAGGATTGCCTGGACGTACTCTTGAGCGAGGACGATACCGAGGCGTGGGCCGCTTACAACGAAGCTGGCAAAATCAAGACGACCGAGCTTTCCAACAGCAGAAACGAACGTTATGTCGTCCATGCAATGGAGGGTGCCGGAACGGATTATAGCTATAGGGATTATCAGGCGGATCCGTCCAAAACCCACATGAAACCGTTCGTCAACACCATCTATGACTTTGCGACCAACAAGGTTTCCGACGTGGAGCCCGTGGCAACTGTGCCGCAGCTGTTTACAAACATTCCGAATGTGCAATATACAGTTGAAGATCACGGAAGTTCCGTTACCATCGACGGTGTGGAAGGCCTCATTCTCAACGGCAACGAGTATGTGGGGTTAATGTTCAACAAGATCCGCAATCTGACCGGTTTTGCCGATCCGGAGGCTGATGGGCTGACCCTTGAGTACTCCATGGACGGTAAGACTTGGACTGGATTCACCGGAGAAGATGAGCCGGAGGCAGCGTTTGTGCGCATTAAGAACAACCTCTCCACTCAGATTATGATTCATGCGAAGATGTTGGTTTGGACGCTCAAACCCATCGCACAGCTTGATGGGGTGACCACCAACACGGCTCTGTACGAATCCTACAACTATCCGCTGAGCCACCTCACCGACGGCAATTACGATACCAAGGTCTGGACCAACGGCGCACAGAACGCGGGCCAAACCTTCACGATGGCGTATACCGACCTGATCAATGTCAACGAGGTCAAGTTGGTATTCGGCAACAATGCCGACCGCGCGAAGGGCGCAGTGGTTGAAATCTCTGCGGACAATATCAACTGGACTGAGATCGGCTCCTTTACCGAGGACGACCTGATCGCAAACGGCAATGCCTATACTTGCAACGGCAATGGGCAGGCGGCCAAGTATGTGCGTATGCGCCTGACGGCGAGCAGCGGCAACTGGCTCCAGTTCTATGAGTTCGAAGTCAACAAGGGCGAGCCGATGGGCGGTGCGATCCCGATCGCGATTTCCAGCGACGGTCAGGATGCCAGCGCAGTATGCGACCGCAATGTTTCCACCGTGTTCATCGGCCATGGCGCGGGTTCCGTGGAATACAAGCTGGTTCACGGCCAGAAGGTCAAGAAGATTTCCGTCCTGTTCCAGGCTGCCAGCACGGCAACCGAGGCACCGGCGGTCGAAATCCTTTCCAATGGTGAATGGGTAAAGATCGGCGGACTGGACACCAACCCCGCGAAGTTTGATGTATCCGATTACACGAACGTCACTTCTGTCAAGGTTTCCTGGAATGCGGAAAGCATCCCGACCATCATGGAAATCGTGGAAAAGGGCGAGCCTTATGCGGAACCGAACCGTGTGGCGTTGTATGAAATAGTTGCAGCAGCCAAGAAACTCTCCGAGAGCGATTACACCCCGGATGTATGGGCCGCCATTCAGGAAGCCCTCAAGAATGCCGAAGCGGCGCTCAACGGCGAGGGCACGCAGGAAACGGTCGACGCAGCCAAGACGGCGTTGGAAGACGTCATCGGCGGTATTGAACCCACTGCACACACCCTGACGCTCAACTTTACCACCAATGCCCAGATTTCGGGCGGCGACACCGGCTTTGCCAACCTGACGGGCGTTTATACCGAGAGCCTGCTCCCGGGTGAAGAGTATGCGATCCACTTCGTCCCGCGTGTGGATGGACGCGAATTCGCGGCGGTCACCGTGGACAATGAAGCGGTCAAGTTTGACGAAGGGACAAATACGTATGTGTACGTCTGCGAAGGGATCATGGGCTATGCGGATAAGACCGTCACCGTCTCCTTCGTGGTGGTCGACAAGCAGATCCTTCGCCAGGTGATCGGCATTGCGGATGGCCTGATGAAGGGCGACGAGTTTAAGAAAGCGGTTCCTTCCGTGCAGAAGCTGATCGAAAAGACCTTTGCAGCGGCTGAAAAGGTAGAGGCTGATAAGACCGCTATCCAGACCGAGATCAACGACGCATGGAGCCACCTGCTCGACGCATTGCAGATGCTCTCCTTCGAAAAGGGCGACAAGACCCTGCTGGAGGGATTGCTCGAAGACGCTAAGGGCGTCCAGAAGGAAAATTACACCGCGGACAGCTGGGCTGTGTTTGAAGCAGCACGCGAGAAGGCCCAGGGCGTCTATGATGATCCGGATGCGATGGATCAGGAGATCAAGGAAGCCTACGATGAACTGCACAAGGCGCTCTATGACCTCGACTTTGTGGGCGACCTCGCCAGACTGCAGATGTTGGTCAAGAAGGGGCAGGAAATCGACCTCTCCCAGTACCTCGATCTCGACAAGGACGACTTCAAGACCTTCCGCGACGCGCTCGCTCATGCGGAAGACGTTCTGGAGATGACCTCCCCGACGCAGTCTGTCATCGACAAGGCTGCAAGCGCTCTGACCGATGCGTTGAACGAACTGCGGCTGATCCCCAACAAGGACGCTCTCGCGGATCTGGTTACAGAGGCGGAAGCGATCGACCGCAGCGAGTACAAGGAATCCAGCCTCGTAAAGCTGGATCAGGAGATCGAAAACGCGAACCGTGTTCTTGCGGCGGCGGATGCCTCTCAGGAGGACATCAACAACGCGTATGCGGATCTGTACAAGACGATGAATACACTTGAGAAGAAGACGGAATCCAAGAAGTCCTCTTCCAAGGGCACCAGCTACAACTGGAATCTCTACGGGCCGGCCGGCGTTGTGGCGGCAAACGTAAACGCGGGCGCTATCGTACCGTATGTGGTTTCCGATACGACTGTGGACTTCACCGTGAAGAGGGGCACTGCCTACTGCTTCAAGATGACTGTCATGAACAGCAATACCGCGGTCCCGAGCTTCACTGTTGGCAACGGCAGCGTGCTCAAGACCCAGTATGTCACCCGCATTGGCAACGACTTCTACTTCCGTGTTTGGGCGATTGGCGCGCCTGGCCAGAGTGCCGGTGCGTACACAACTCTGCCGGGACAGAACGCCGTAAAACATTGCACCGTGAAGATTGCGTAAATCTTCTGAAAAGCAGATTGCAAAGATCTTTCTAAAACAAGAAGCAGGCCTCCGGATTTTCCGGGGGCCTGCTCCTTTTATATTCATCTGATTATCTGTAAAGCATGGTCAGGCTTGACCTACACGTAATTTTTTGTACATAGATCGCTTTGACAGCCCAGTTCCTTTCCCGGGAAATCGGGCGGACTGCGGACCATTCCCATAATAAGGCTTAATGGGGCTACCATAAAACCTAGGCCGCGCTTTTTGCCGGCGCGGGTAGCCAGCGGTTACTGCGGAAGCGGAAGAAAAAGAGGATGGCACGGAACACCCAGTCCGCAAACATGGCGATCCATACGCCCATAACGCCCATGCTCATGCCCAACACGAGGACATAACTCAGGCCGATGCGGAATGCCCACATGGAGAAAATCGAGGTCAGCATGGTAAATTTGACGTCCGTCGCAGCACGCAGTGTGTTTGGGAGCGCGAAAGAGATGGGCCAGACGACCATGGCGGCACTGTGGAAGACGATCAGATCCACGGCGATGGCCGATGCACCGGGCGAAAGATTGTAGATGCTCACCATCGGCACGCTGAGCGCGGCCAGCAGCGCGGCCAACACAGCCAGGATGATATAGTTGATTTTAATCAGATACTTTGTGTACGACTTTGCTTGCTGGTACTCGCCCGCACCCACGCACTGACCGATCACCGTGACCATGGCTAGGCCGATGGCGGTGCCGGGCAAGTACTCAAATTGAACGAGATTGCTCGCGACCGCAAAACCCGCAATCGACACAGTACCCAGGGAGGAAACGAGGCTTTGCACCAGTATTTTTCCGAGCTGAAACATGCTGTTCTCCATACCGGCGGGCACGCCGATGCGCAGGATATTGCGGATCATGCGCGGATGGAATCCCAGACGCAGGTGCTTGTCCACATGAATCAGGTTGTTCGGATTGCGGACGATGACCAACATAATGATGGCGGCAGTCGCGCGGGACACCAGCGTCGGGATACCGACGCCCGCCACGCCCATATGCAGGCCGAATACGCAGATAGCATTTCCGGTTACATTGATGGCGTTCATGCACAGGGAGGTCTTCATAGATACCTTGGAATTGCCCATGGAGCGGTACAACGCCGCACAGGAGTTGTACACGGCCAGGAACGGATAAGACAGCGCTGAGAGGAAAAAGTAAATCTGCGCGTTGTTCATCACATCGAATTCAATTTTTCCGAAAATGGTACCGAGAAGGGCGCGGTTGCCGATCAACGCTACAGCCATGATCACAATGGAGAGCAGGAATGTGGACAGTAGAAGCTGATTCGCGGCGATAGAGGCATTTTTGGCATCCTTGCGCCCGATGTACTGCGAGCAGACCACCGCACCGCCGGTTGCGAGCGCGGCGAGGAGCTGGATAATCAACATGCTGATGGAATCGACCAGCGAAACGCCGGAGACGGCGGCCTCCCCCACGGCAGCGACCATGACCACATCTGCCATGCCGACCAGCACCGCAAGGATTTGTTCCACGATCAGCGGAATCAGAAGGCGATAGAGATCCTTTTTTGAAAACAAAACCATTCACCTGAATTTCAAGAAAATATGTTGGGGTTTGGGAGATAGAATTCCCATGGAAGGACAGCGGACAAAACCGTTGCAGAGTTTTCTGTTTTCAACAGAGCGCGAGGTTCTTGTGGAAAACAGGAAGATAAGGTCTATTATACGAGCTTTCAGGAGAATCCGCAAGAGAAGGGAAAGGCAGTCCCTATTGTAAGATCAGTGTGTATGGCAAAAACTCCGTCGATTTCACCAAACGACTTTGAACAGAACAAGTCGGTATGATAGTATATAAAAAATTGGTAGGTCATCTTAGGCAGATAAGGTGAACTTAACAAATTTGAAGTTGTGAGGAAGACTATGAACAGAGATAATAAATCAATCATTATATGTATGCTTTTAGGCATGATACTGGGGATGTCAATAGGATGTGCTTTAGGTGTTTTTCAAGGAAAAATAGGAATATATATGTGTTACGGCTTAGTATTTGGACTCATAATAGGACTGATTGTAGGGACTGCTATTAACAAATTCAAAAGTAAAAAATAAAGCAATGTAGATTCGTACGTGGTTATTGGTACTTGGTCTGTTTCACTACGCCTTATTGGCATAATGTGATTTAAATTGGAGAATCCCTACGCCGAAAAGGCGTAGGGATTCTTTCTGGTTATTCCGACGAAAGCTGGTTTACCAGACCCAATATTAACACTTATATACAACAAGGAGGAAAGGCATATAGTACCTTTCACACTGAACTCTGATCAGGACGCATCGTATTTTTGCTGCTGCGGGCGTATACAATCCTTCTTTGCGCCTGCGGCCTCTCGGGCAACGAACGGTTCCACCTCGTCAGAAATCGCCTGAGAGCGCCGTTTAACGGGAAAAGACGCTATACGCCCAATTTTTCTCAAAAGTTGCAGGGCTGAGGAAAAGATCCCTTCGTCGTTCATCGCAGCGAGCGAAATTCTTAAAAGTGCTTATAAAGAAAACACGCTAGGTGGATGTGCGTAAAAAACATGCAGAGTGTAAAAACTGTTGTACGTCGAAGTTCTCCGGGGCAGTTCCACTTTCCAGCATCTGTGAAAGAGAAGGGACAATTCCCGTGCTTTTTGCAACTGCGTCCAGGGTCAGATGCACCCGCAAGCGATGCCGTTTGAAATTCCGACATCAATGATGCGGTTCC
>DBFXIC010000292.1:0-21762 GCA_048455095.1 Anaeromassilibacillus sp. | reverse complement strand
GTCCGGAGCCGTGCCGCCCGGCGTAAACAGGTGCAGCCGCACCAGATCAAAAGCGTTGCACAGCTGCCCGCCCGCCGGGTCGGTGGCGTGGTGCGAATAGGCAAATTTATCGTCGTAGACGACCAGCCCGCCCGTGGTGCTGCCGCCCACGAAGGTGTAGCGGTCGTCCTGCGCCGTGGCGGTGTACCGGCCGGCGAGGATGTGCTCCAGCACGTCGGTGATGCCATGGGCCCGGCAGAACGCGCCGATGATCCCGCGCTTCTCCAGCGGGTCCTCCGCTTTGGATGCCTTCGCACGGGCGCGCTCCTCCAGCGGCTTCGTGGTCGGCCAGAGCGAGGCGTCCGTCCAGTCGGGATAGGTGGCCAGCACCTCGTCCGGGTCGAGAAACGGCTCGTCCGCATAGCGAAACACGTACTCGCCGTCCTCCGGCGCGCTGGGCCAGTACATGAGCCTTGCCGGCTCAAAGGTCGTGGGGTCGAAGCGGGCCAGCGTCAGCCCGTCCGCGATGCGGCGGGAGACGGCGGCGTACTCGTCCGGCGTGACCGTGCGGGAAAGCGGGATGATGAGCCGAAGCCGCATTTTCTCCGGCGTGTGGCTGTGGGTCGAGTAGAGCGCATAGGCGTTGATGAACGTCATGTCCAGATCGTCCACAAGGGCGGCGTCGGCGTTGTCCGCGTCCAGACAAACCAGGCAGCGGTTGACCACGCCCGCGTTGCTGCGCCTGCCGTTTTTGAGATAGCCGCCCACGAACCCGCCGATGTCCTTGACGTTGTCGCGCTCGGCCTTGCCCATGGCGGCATACTCGGCCGCCGTCTCCCGTGTGCGGGTGGGCCGGGAGAGCTTATCCAGAAACTCGCTCCAGAGCATCTCCCTGTTCTGCCATTGTGCCGCCTTGCGGCTGCGGCCCGTGGCGATGAGCAGCTTTTTATCGTGGGTGATTTGCATGTAAGCACCTCCTGCATGAAGTCAAAGCGTCATGTTTTTTTGTAATAGGCCATCTCATCTCCCTCCGCCCGAAGCGGCAGGTCCCGCGCCCAGTCCGGCGGGACGGCCATGACGCGGCAGGCCTCCTCCACGCTGCCCTGCCCGCCGGGGACTTCCATGACCGCCTCGTCGTGGACGTGAAACACGATGGGATAGCCCGCCGCTTCAAGGCTTAACATGGCGTGCGCCAGCAGGTCGCGGGCGATGCTCTGGGTGCAGTTCTCCGCGAGCTTGCCTCCGAAGGTCTCCTGCAGCGCCATCCGCCCGTTTGCCGCGGGCGCGAGATAGGCGATGCTCCGGCTGCCGAAGCGGTTTGTCACAAAGCGAGGCGAGAGGTAGCACAGGTCGCGCCCGCCCGGCAGGCGGATGAGCAGATGTCCTTCCTTCCGGTACACCGTCACCTTGCCCACACGGACGCTATTCTGCCGCTCAATCACCTCCGAGGCGGCATTGCCCAGCGCGTTCCAGAACCGAACGATGTGCGGATTCGCCGCGCGCCAGGCGTCCACCAGCGGCTGCATCTCCTCCTCCGGCATCTTCGCGCCCATGGCCTTGAGCGCGCCGACGCCTCCGCCGTAGCCGCAAGACAAAGTCGCCTGCTTTCCTTTCTGCCGGTACTCGTAGTTGGGATGCCCCCTGACGATGGTCTCCTGCGGGATATGAAACATGCGGCTGGCCGTCGCCTCGTAGATTTTGCCCTTGCCGCGAAACTCCTCCAGCACCCATTCTTCGCCCGCCAGCCACGCCAGCACGCGCGCCTCGATGGCCGAGAAGTCCGCCACGATAAAACGGCATCCATCCTTGGGGATGAACGCCGTGCGGATGAGCTCGGAGAGCGTGCCCGGAACGGAGCCGAACAGCAACTCCAGCTGTTCCTCGTCGCCGCTTCTGACGATGTCCCTGGCGAGGGAGAGATCGGGCAGGTGGTTCTGGGGAAGGTTCTGCGCCTGTACCAGCCGCCCTGCCCAGCGGAAGGTGCGGGCCGCGCCTCCGAATTGCAAAAGGCCGTGCACCCGCCCGTCCCTGCAGATGCACCGGGCCATGGATTCGTACTTCTTCACGCTGGTCCGGGACAGCTCCAGCCGCAGTTCCAGCAGTTCCTTCACGATGCCGTCCGCCTCGGCGGTCTTCTCCTGCACGATGCGCTTGGACAGGCTTTCCATGGGCATATCCATATCGGCGAGCCATGTCTTGAGCTGGCTCACGCTGCCGGGGTTTTCCAGCCCCGTCAACGCCTTGGCCCTTTGGAACGCTCGCTCCGAAAACGTCTGATCGACCGCCATCGCGTTTTTCACCAGCAGCCGATCCACCCGCACGCCCCGGTCGTTGATGCGCTGATCCAGCGCGTACAGCGCCCATTCGTGTTCCGGGAGCGGATGCCTGAGCAGCGCATGACAGACCGCGCGCTCGGTTTCCACGTCCTGCGCGTTGTAGGCTTTGTAGGTCGCCCACTTCTCCGGCGCGTGCCGCGGCAGGTTGCGCGTGCGTCCGCCGTTGGCCTGGGTCGGCTTGCAGGGCACGGAAAAGTAGCGGATGAGGTCCTTGCCCTCCTCCATCTTTTTCTCCGTAACGTCCAGAGCCACCGCAACGTCCGCCAGTTTTCCCGGCAGCGTTTGGTACCACGCCATGACCATGGTGCAGCGCCATTGCGCCGGATCGAGCCAGCGCCCCAGATGCTTGGAGAAGCACACCCGCTCAAAGGCCGCGTTGTGCGCGATTTTCAGGACAGTCGGGTCCTCCAGCGCATGAAGGAATTCATCCGGCAGCGATTCCCCACACGCCATGTCGACGGTCACCACCGGCGCGTCGTCAAAGGCGTAGGACAGGAGAAGGATCTCGAAATCCGGGGCGTCGCAGTAGCGGTATACGCCGCACTTGGGGAGGGCGGCGGAGGAATAGGTCTCTATGTCCAGATGCATAACGCACAAGCGCATCACCTCCAAATTAAAAGGCGCACCCTCGCGGATGCGCCTGTGTTGTGTTTGCGCTCTCAGAGCGCGGTGAGTCTGGGCGGCAGCAGTCTGCGCTCCAGCGTGTCGGGGTCGATCACGACGATCTCCCGGTTCTTCTGCCATGCATATTTCACCGTATATTGCGTACCGCCGGAGGTACCCTTCCTGCATACGGCCAGGAGGGCGTCTGCTACGTCTACCATGTACCGGTTCCGGGCATGATAGCAGCCGTCAAAGTAGCGGGCAGAGAGCGTGACCACGTCGTCTGCCTGTTCCAGCAGGTCAAAATAGCGTTCCCGCCAGGTCTCGGTCCAATGGTTCGCCTGCCCCTCGTGAGGGACCACGCCGATCAGTCGGATATTGGGGCAGGCCGTCTTCTTCAGCAGCAGCACCTGTGTGCCAAAAACGATGTCCATGCCTCTTGCGCATCCGGTGTAAAAGGTATCGTATCCCGCCTTTACCCGGTCCGTGATCTCTGTCAGAAGCATTTCCCTGAGACGGATACAGCGCGGATCGTTCTCGTTTTCTCCGAAAGGCAGTGATTCAGGCCGGTGGCCGGTGAATGCGAGCTTCTTTCGCATGGTGTTCAACCTCTCGTTTGTTAACGATATACCGTTATCATATACCCTCCTCCGTCAGAAGTCAACGATATTCCGTTAATCTTTTCATCATCGAACGGATATCATGAACCCAACGGTATTCCGATGGAGGAAAGCAGACATGACGATTTCAGAGGCGGTCGTAAAGCGGCTGTACGAGCTTTGCGCGCAGCGCAACATCACCATCAACAAAGTGAGCATTATTTCCGGCGTCACACAGTCCACGGTCAGCGACATCGTAAACGGCAAGACGAACAACGCGGGCGTGGCGACGATCCAAAAGCTGTGCGACGGGTTGGAGATCAGTATCCGCGAGTTTTTCGATTCTGACCTCTTCGACGATTTGGAGCAGGAAGTCAAATAGCTCCTGCGTCAAATGGCAAGAGGTGATCGCATGAACGCAAAAAAGGCGGTAGCGCAGCGAATCATGGAGCTGTGCAAGAGCCGCAACATCACCATCAATACGCTGGCCAACGACGCAGGGGTTCCACCGACGACAATCTACAGTATGCTGAACACGAAAAGCAGGAATCCGGGTATCGTGACGATCAAGCAGGTGTGCGACGGCCTTGACATCAGCCTTCGGGAGTTCTTTGACAGCCCCATCTTTGATGATCTGGAACAGGAGATCCGATAGCCGCGCACCGGTAAGTAACCGATGCGCGGCTTTCCTTTAGTCGAGAAAATCCTCGTCGTCCGCATCGTCCAGCGCGTCGAACTCGTCCTCGGCGCGGACGCGGCCGTTCAGCGGCTCGCCGTCACACCACTTCTGAATGTTCTGCAATCCGCAGGCGACGCCGCGATTGCCGTTGGTGTTGAAGGGATAGAAGGTGAGGGATGCCCGGACATAGCAGCCGGAGTACACCTCCAGCGGGTCGGTGATGGGGACGCGCCTGCGGTCCACCACGCCGGGCCGCTCGTTGCTGTTGGCGTTGACGAAGTAGGCGCCTGCGTAGTTGGGGTCTTCGGGGCGGTCGATGTCGCCGTCGCGAAGGGGCAGCTTCAGGTTCGCTGGGATCTTCCCGCCCCACTTGGTCACGCCGCTCTGCTTTGCCTCCTCGATCGCGGTCCTGATTTTCCCGATGGTCTCCACATCGCTCTTGGGGATGATGAAGGAGCAGCTGTACCTGGGGTCGGAGCCGTTCACGCTCTGCGGCTCAAAGATGTGGACGAAGGACGCGCGTACCTTGCCGGTAATGACTTTCGTTGCCATAAAATGACCTCCCTGTTTTCTTACGGTTTGTCGTTGAAATCGCCCGCCGCGTCGGCATAGGGCTTGCGGGGATCGCTTTCGGGCACGAGCTGCGGGGCGCCCATGGGCTTGACGATGTAGCGGCCCAGTACCTCGGAGAATTTCTTCCTGCCCATGCGCTTTTCCAGATCGCCCACGCCCAGCAGCGTCGTCTTGTAGATATCGGTGTAGCCGGCCTCCGTTGCGGCACGAATGACTTCTGCTTCACTGGTGTATTTGCGCACGCTGCGCCCGGCCACCAGCTTGTAGCCCGGCCAGGTTTTGCCGTCTACCGCCTGCTGCGTCGCGTAGGCGATCAGGTCGGCCACCCGGTTGTTCAGGCTCTCCGCTACGGGCAGAATGTCGGCGATCTCCTCGTCGGTCAGCAGGTCGGGCTGCCGGAAATCCCGCTCGGCCAGACGCATGTGGTACTCGCTGCGCTTGCGGCAGGTGTATTTTGCCTTGCAAAACCGGCACCACTCGCCCGCGCAGAACTCGCCCTCGCCCTTCGCCGCCAGCAGCGCCCTGGGCCGCACCTCCGTTTCCGCCCAGCGGATCAGCTCATCGGCAGTCGTTTCATAGGCGGAGAGGTTGTTTAGCCGCGGCTGCACGATGGTCATGCGCACGGTGCGAATATCGTACAGCGGGTCAAACTCCAAAACCGCGCCCAGGCCGTACAGCATGAGCTGGCTGTTGTGCTCCGCTTCCACCCGCACGCCGCGCCCGCCCTTGAAATCGATGACCTCCAGCACGCCGTCCGCCACGATGACCAGATCGCCCGTGCCAAAGCCCTCCGGCACATACTCGCTGTAGTCCAGCCGGTGCTCCACCAGAATCAGCGGATCGGGACAGGAGGCGCGCACAGCCTCGATGGTTTCAACGCAGAAACTGACGTACTCGTCGGTGACGCTTTCGGCCTCGTCGCTGTAGAAGTCGCTGTCGCGGTGCACCGCGTACTGCGCTTCCAGCGCTTCCGGGGTCATATCGCCCAGATAGCGGTGCAGCTTCAGCTCGCACAGCTCATGGAGAAACGTGCCTTCCTCCGCGTACCGGGAAGGCTTGTCCGCAAACCGCTCGGACAGCCTGACCGACGGCGGGCACATCATCCAGCGGTGGGAGGCGGAGGCGTTGAGCCGGGCGTGGGCGCGGCTTCCGTGCCGGATCTCGCTCACAGCGCCGCCACCTCATCCATGACGGCGGCATACTGGCTCTGTTGAAGCTCGGTGAGCTTCCTCACGCCGTGCCTTTCCAGAATGGTCTTGATCTTCGGCCGGTTCTCCGGGGTGGAACGCTCCGCCACAAAGGCGCGCAGCTCCACGATGGTTGTGCCCGGCGCAGAGGGCTGGCCGGTTGCGGCCTGCCCGATTGCTTCGTTCATCACGGCTTCCTCGCTCTCTCCCGCCGCTTTGCGCCGGGCGAGCTGGCCGGCGCAGTCATCCACGATCGCCTGCATCGACGCCGCCATCGCCTGCGCGGCCCCGGCCATCGCCTGCGCGTTCGTTGCGATCTCCTGAAGCATTTGGATGTGTATGGTCATGAATGGTCCTCCTCCTTTGCAAAATAACCCGCCGCCGGTACGATGGCGGCAAATAACGGCCTCCGGGTGGGCGCGCGGATGGGGTGCATCGGCCGCTCCTGATTCGCGGGGAGCCTCACAGCGCATATCCCTGCTTCACCACGGAGGCCAGCAGCGCCGCGCGGCGGTCCGTTTTCTCCCAGGGCAGGTCCAGCTCAGGGCGGCCATAGTGGCCGTAGACGGCGAGGGGCGCGTAGATGGGCCTGCGCAGGGCGAGCGCGTCGATGATTGCGCCGGGGCGCAGATCAAAGACCTCCCTCACCGCGCTTTCCAGCGCTGTATCGGGAACGAGGCCCGTTCCCATGGCGTCCACCGTCACGCTGATCGGGCGGCTCTCTCCGATGGCGTATGCGACCTGCACTTCGCAGCGCCTCGCCAACCCCGCGGCCACGAGGTTCTTCGCCACCCAGCGGGCCGCATACGCGCCGCTGCGGTCCGTCTTGGTGGGGTCCTTGCCGGAGAGCGCGCCGCCGCCGATGTGCGCGGCCGGGCCGTACTGGTCCACCGCCAGCTTGCGCCCGGTCAGGCCGGTATCCGCCGCCGGGCCGCCCCTGACGAAGCGCCCGGAAGGGTTGATGAGCAGGCGCGTTTCCTTTGTGAGAAGGTCTGCGGGGATGGCCCTGCGGATGATCCGGCTTTCGACGTCCCGACGCAGCGCATCCGGGTCCGCGTCCTCGGCGTGCTGCACGGAAACGACCACCGCCGTTACCGCCGCGGGGGTTCCGTCGCTGTAGGATACCGTCACCTGCGCCTTGCCGTCCACGCCGGCGCCGCGGAGCGGTTCCTCGTCCAGCAGCCTGCATATGCGGTGCGCCAGCACCACGGGCAGCGGCAGGTATTCCAGCGTTTCGTCCGTGGCGTAGCCGGTCACGATGCCCTGATCGCCCGCGCCCATCTCCGTGCGCGCCACCGCCTGCGCGATGTCCGGGGACTGTGCGTGGATGCCGATGGTCACGCGAGCTCGCCGTCGTCGCTGAGGTCGGCGCTTCGGTAGCCGATCCGCTCCAGCGTGTCGCACATGACCCGTTCCTCAAGAAGCTCCGCCCCGGCGCTCACCTCCCCGGCGATGGTGATGCGGCCGTTGGTCGCCATGACCTCGACCGCCACGCGGGCGTCGGGGTCGCGCCTGAGGTAGGCGTCCAGGATGCCGTCCGCAATCTGGTCGCAGAGCTTGTCGGGATGGCCGCGGCGGACCGATTCCGCCGTCAGGGTATAGGTCTCTTTGCTCATGTCGTTTCCCTTCTTTCTCAGTCGTAGTGCGCCACCTGCGTCCGCGGCCTGCGCTTCGTTGTCTGTGTCCGGCGTTTCCTCTCGCGCTCGATATTCAGCAGGGCGTAATAGGCCGTCGGATCGGCATAGCCCTCATGGTTCCGATAGCGCAGCGGCTTTCGGTCATCCAGCAGCTCACATGCTTCACGCAGCCGCTCGTCCGTGTACAGGGTACATTCGGCACGCCTTGCGCAACGTTCACAGAAGGCAGGCGCCCCGTGTGCTTCCCGGCTCACAGGCACACCGCCTCTCCGCCCGATGGCCGCGCGGCCGGATTGTGCCGGCACGGCAGCACCCGCCGCAAAGCCCCGGACGCGCCGCGCCGGACACGCTCCCACGGAAACGCGGGCACGAAGCCGGCCGCCGCGTCCGTCAGGACGATGTCGGTGATGTACCATGTTCCCTGCGTCCTGCGCAGCAGCAGATAAATGCCGCTGTCATAGCACACCTCCTGGCACTGCGTATCCAGATGCACGCCTGCCGCTTCGTGCGCGGCGATATACTGCTGAAGCTCCCGCTTGAGGATGAACGCGCGGATGTATCGCGCCGCCAGCCTGCGGTTGACCGCGGCGAACTGCCGCCAGCCCCGCTTCGTGAAGTCGGCGGAGACGGTACAGCCCGCCATGACAAAGCGATGAATGGAATCTCTTGTAATCATGCCTGGTTCCTCCTGTGAGTCGTTCTTTCAGTGGAACCTCAGCCAGACTCCGACACTGACCGGGGGGAAGGGGCGAAGATACATGCTGCATTGCGTCGGATCAGCCAGCGTCCTGACTGCGCTTTTCGCAGCATATTGCTTGTCCCAGGCGAAGGTAAACGCGTTGCTTACCGAGTTTTAGGTGTTAACAGTGCTGTGTCATCAAACATACTTGCTTGAATACCACATATCAAACAGCAACTATTGGCCTTCCAAAGCGCTTGAGTATACCCTGCATTGTTTTCTGCTCTTCCGGCTGCAGCCCGTGTATGAGTCTACGCAGCAAAGCCTCTTCATCGCTGTGCAGATACCGGCGGCCATAGTAATATCCTTCCGCGACACGGATACCGCCGCCATTCCCCTGCACCGTAAAGATGGGTGCGGAACAGCTGAGCGTCTCGATGTCCCTGAGAACCGTACAACGGCTGACACCAAACTCTGCCATGAGATTGGCGACCGTTTCTTGCCGCCGGTCCGACAGCAGTTCCAGCATGGCCTGTCGCCTTTCGAGCGCGCTCTGCATTTCCACACCCCCTTTCGCTTTGGTAGCTCCATAATAGAGTTCAAAGGTCTCACCTAATGAGACATTTGATAATCCTTTGCAAAGAAAATTCGTAAAGCCTTCGTAGAAATCCATACCCAGAGGAGAACAGAGCTTATAGAATATGGAGCTGAAGGAGCCGCCCCGTTCTTGAGCAGCCTTTGACAAGCCGCCGCAAACCGGGTTTTCTTCTTTGCGGGGCTGCAAGCACCATCTTCCCGCGGTGTGCAGGTCATCCAGCCGGATCGGAAAGAATCATCGGTAGCTACCCGGTAAGATCAGTCCGTACTAGTTGTGGCATTCGTCTACTCACATGTCCTTTTCGCAGATATAATATTTGACACCCGGCACTGCATGGGATATAATGGAATTGCCATACATCTGCCTGACGACATTCCAAATTATAGAGATTGAGGATTTTGATCTGGTGGTGGTTTGGTACAGCGTGGTACACGATGGTACAAAAGCGCAAGGAAGGAATGGGTAATATGGACTTTCCCACCCTGTTCTCGATTTTGCGAAAACGCCTGTCTGATGGTTACAATGCTCCCATGTATTGCAGAGAGTTGTTTGCGCAGTTAACCGAGGTTTCCGAGGAGGAATGGGGAACCCTCAAGGACCCGGAGACCAAAATAACAAAAGAGGCCACGCTTCGTTCCTTTACAAAGCGTGGCCTCTCAAGGAAATTTGCACAAGCTATTGTGTATCGGCTGGCTCCGGACAACCTGGCCGCCCGTATCAATGAACGGCCGGTGGCAACACGGCAGCTTCTTTCCGAGGATCTTTCGGCTTATGTGCCAGAAGTTACTGCGGACACCGTTGGCAAGGTCATTGCCGACATGATGGTGGATATCATTCGACGCACCGCCGGGCTTGTATCACAGGATGCTCTTAAGCAAGAAAAGCAAAGGGAGCTTTTCGCTGATTGGAAGGCCAAATATGGCGACTATCTCTATGAAGAGTGCGACGGTTTTTGTCCATTTCCCGGCTGCGGAAAACAGCTAAGCGCTGTAGCGGATTCTAAAGTCAGCCGGGTATATGAGATAAGTTTGGTCGATAAAACGAAAAAGGTGACAACCGATAATCTGATCGCATTATGCCCCATGTGCCATGCGACTTATCAAATGGATGACAGCAAGGCCAAAACAAAAGAACTGGCTAATGTGAAAGCACTTCTCATCACCCATGGTCAGAGTGCCCGCCTGCTGGACGGCATTGCCCTGGAAAAAGGGATCGTTGGTGTGCTTCGGAGGCTCGCTGATCTAAAGGAAAAAGCGTTCTTCAAAGCAGAGCTTGACCCGAAGGAGTTGACCAAAAAGGTTAATCCCACCGACAATTATATTCTTTACCTTACCGTAAAGAACAACGTGACAACATACTTTCTCAAAATCCGTGAGATCATGACGAATCTTGACAGACGTGGTCTCATTGACTATGAAGCACTGCAGGATCAGATGAAGGCGATTTATAAAAGGCTGAAAAAATCCCATCTATCCCAGATGGAAATTTTCAGAGAGATCACAGAAAAGCTGCACCGTACCAGCTTGCAGGACGATGTATATTGTCAGATTGTTGTATGCTACTTCATTCAGAGTTGTGAGGTATTCGATGCAGTTGCCGAATAAGTTATATTCATACAAAAACAGTACATTGGCGTTGATCCCCATCGTGCTAAGCAAATTAAAAGATGGACCAATGCCTGCTGCTGCTCTGTTTCAGGCCCTACGGCCTTCGTTGCAGGAGCCAACCGATTTCCTGTCGGTTATGGATTGCCTGTTTGCACTGCGCGCTATAGATCTGAATGATAAAGGCGAGGTGTCCCTATGCTTGTTGAATTGAGCTCCCCTGTTTTCAAGGAAAAAGGGAAAGTGCGTCCGCCCATTCGCTTTAAAACAGGTTTGAATGTTATTCTCGGCAAGGAGGATGGCGAAAACTCCATCGGCAAGTCCTCTGCAATGCTCGCCATCGATTTCGCCTTCGGCGGCAAAACCTATGCTTCCAGCGATGGTGTGAAGCACATGGGGCAGCATGTATTAAATTTTGCTTTTCTGTTCGATGGAGAAATCTATCGGTTTGCCCGCAGCACCGCGCAGGCCGATAAAGTGTTCCTTTGCGATGATAACTATGTATTTGCGCAAGAATGGGAGCTGCACCAATTTACTGACTGGCTGAAAGTGAAATATCATATTGATTTCCCGGACCTGTCTTTCCGTACGACGCTCAGCAGTTTTTTCCGCATCTACGGCAAGGATAACACTGACGAGCGCAAACCCCTTCGTGGTATTCCAGGACAGAATATGCAAAAATCCATCGACATGCTTGTAAAGCTCTTCAACCGCTACATCGATATCGAGCCGCGCAAGCAGGGTCTTGACGAAGCAACAAAGAAACTGGATACCTACCGTGCCGCCCGGAAGTATCGCTTCGTTCCCGATTTGGTTGGAGGCGTCAAGCAGTACGAAGAAAATGTCAAGGCAATCCGTGACCTGGAGATGCAACTGAATACGCTCATAATTGAGCAAAACGACAATCACTCTGCCGAGGACATTGCCAAAGGTCAGGAAAAGGCCAGACTCATGCAAGCCAAGCTGCAGACCGAAACAGAGCTCCAAACTGCAGATCGTAGGCTGAATCTGCTGAAAATGAGCCTTGAATATGGCCTCTATCCTACGGAAGCCGACCTTTCTGCCCTGGCGGAATTCTTTCCCGGCGTCAATCTGCGCAAGCTGTATGATGTGGAGAAATTCCATCAAAAGCTGGCAACCATTCTGGACAAGCAGTTCGCCGAGGAACAAACTGCAGTCGCGGCGCAGATTGCAGCGCTTTATGCGCAGCTGACACAGGTAAATCAGCAGATTGCCGACATGGGGTATGTCGGTAATCTGTCTAAGGAATTTCTAGACAGGCATGCGGAAATCAAGGGCCGTATCGATGCGCTGCGCGCACAGAATGAAGCCTATCTGACGCTGACGGATTTGCAGGAGGCAAAAAAGATCGCTGACCAGCTGTTGAAGGAAGGCATTCGACACATACTGACTGAAATCCAGGATAAAGTAAACGCTAAAATGAAAGCGTTCAACGATTCGCTCTTTATGGACCGCCGGCAGGCTCCTCGCCTGATTTTTCATGAATACAACAGCTACACGTTTGAAACGCCTGATGATACCGGCACAGGTTCCAATTACAAGGGAATGGTCCTCTATGATCTGGCGGTTCTATACCTGACGGCGCTTCCGGCCATAGCGCACGATTCCCTGATTCTGAAGAACATCGGCGACGGCGCAATTGACGGCATCATGCAAATTTATGCACGGAGCCAAAAGCAAGTGTTTATCGCCTTTGACAAGCAAATCGCTTATAAGCCGACAACGCAACAGCTTCTTAAAAGCAACTGCGTGCTGCGGCTTTCGGACAATGGCTGTGAACTCTACGGTGAATCTTGGAACAAGGAGAAAAAGCAAAGCAATGCGGATGAGTTATAACAAACTATGGAAGCTGTTAATCGATAAGGACATGACGCGTTCCGAGATGCGCAAGATGGCTGGAATCAGCTCATCTTCCCTTGCAAAACTCGGAAAAGGCGAAAATGTGACGACGGATGTGCTGCTGCGCATATGCGAGGCAATGGGCTGTGGTTTGAATGATATTGCTGAAGTCATCAGCGATTCCAAAGAATCGGACGAATAATATAGGAGGCTGCTCGAATGGACGCCCATTTGCTCAATACAATTGCCAATTTCATCTGGGGCATCGCCGATGATTGCCTGCGGGATGTGTATGTGCGCGGCAAGTACCGCGATGTCATTCTGCCCATGACGGTCATCCGCCGCTTGGACGCCGTGTTGGAGGGCACCAAGAAGCAAGTGCTGGGTATGAAGAAAGTGCTGGACGACGCGGGCATCACAAACCAGTGGGGCGCACTGTGCAACGCCGCCGGTCAGGCTTTTTGCAACGCTTCGCCCTTCTGTCTGCGCGATTTGACCGGCCGTTCGGCAGGCCAGAAGCTCAAGGCGGATTTTGAAGCCTATCTGGACGGCTTCTCCCCGAACGTGCAGGAAATTCTGGAGAAGTTCAAGTTCCGCAACCAGATCGCGACCATGGTCGAGGCCGATATTCTCGGAGCGGTCATCCAGAAGTTTGTCAGCCGGGATGTCAACCTCAGCCCCAGGCCGTGCGGCGATCTGCCCGGCCTGGATAATCATGCCATGGGCACCCTCTTTGAAGAACTGGTGCGGCGATTCAACGAGGCCAACAACGAAGAAGCCGGCGAGCACTGGACGCCCCGCGACGTCGTGGAGCTGATGGCGGACCTTGTGTTCGCGCCCATCTCTGACCAGATCAAAGACGCCACATACTCGTGCTATGAAATTTAGTTCTCGTCTTTGATACAAAGGGACGAATCACACGTTGCAGCATGACCGAGGGGTCATTTTTTCATATGGGGGGCCACTTCCATGCGGGAGGGGTCATTTTTATTTATTGTGGTAAGATTGTCTTTCATCGCTGACAAAATTGCTTTGTAGACTCTTTTTACCGTTAATATACAGCAGGAAAAATCAAACAGTGGTATAATAAATAAAGAAGATAATATCTGCATTTCAAGAGGAGTATTTGATATGAGCAGAAAGCTGGTTGCGTATTTTTCTGCGAGCGGCATCACGGCCAAGGTTGCTGCAAACCTTGCTGATGCCATCGGGGCTGATCTATTTGAGATAGTCCCTGCTGTTCGATATACCCATACCGATCTCGACTGGCGCAATGAAAACTCTCGTAGCTCCATCGAGATGAAGAATCCTGCATCCCGTCCCGCCGTGAAAACTGTCTGCGACAATATGGCTGTATACGACGTCATTTTTGTTGGTTTCCCGATCTGGTGGTATATTGCACCTACCATCATCAATACCTTTCTCGAGCAGTATGACCTTGCTGGGAAAACCATTATTCCCTTCGCCACATCAGGTGGCAGCGGCATGGGAAAGACAACCGAAGCACTGAAGCCCAGCTGCCCGGCTTCCAACCTGCTTGAGGGGCGGATATTCAAGGGCAATGTCAGCAAAGCTGAATTGGCTGAATGGGCAGATCAGTTCTGAGCGAAATCGGGCACACTGGAGGAAACAAAATGAGCAAGAAAATGCGCATGATCTCAGCAGCTTTGGCTGGCGCTTTGATGCTATCCATGCTGACCGGCTGTAGCAGTGATAACACAGCAACACCGTCGGCAACACAAACGCCAGTTCCGACAGCCATGCCCACCGTCGTTCCTGAAGATGCGGCAGCCATCTCAGCGAATGTAGATCAGGATGTAGTTGGCAAATGACCCTAATTGTGATACAAATGAACCCCCTTTGGGCGTCAGGGGGTTCACTTTGCGCCAAGGGGGTTCACCGATTCCTGAGGCCGGTGTTCTCCGAGCCGCGCACTTCCTCGTGATAAAAGTAATCCACGATGACCGGATGTCCCGGCTCTGCCCGGCCGTAGGGGAGTTCGTTGTCCACAAAGGGACAATCATATTCTCTCGCAAGGCGCTCTGCCCGCTCCTCCAACTCCCGGAAATAGCCCCTGTCTCCTCTGGTATAGATTGCGTTGTACAGCGGCATGAGGTCAGGGTATTTCTCCTGAATATAGGCCAGGATGTCTTTTTTGAAGCCGCCCCGCAAATTCAGATTTTCCAGCCACACCAGGTCGCACTGGTCTTTCACCCGGTGGAAGATGGCCTCGAAATCCGTGATACCGGGGAAAACCGGAGCGATAAAGCACACGGTGCGGATGCCTGCATCATAGACCTGCTTCATGGCGTCCAACCGCCGCTGGATGCTGACGGCATTGTCCATGTCATTTTTGAAACCCTCATCCAGCGTGTTAATCGACCAGGAAACAGTGACTTTTCCCATCTCTTTCAGCAAGTCGATGTCCCGCACCACCAAGTCGGATTTGGTACAGATCAGAATCTCCGCGCCGCTGCCTTTCAGCTGCTCCAACAGCCTGCGGGTATTTCCGAACTGCTCCTCCTGAGGCAGGTATCCGTCTGTCACCGAGCCGATGACTACACGCTGCCCGGCATACTTCCGGGGATTTTTAATGGCAGGCCAGTATTTCACATCCAGAAAGGTGCCCCATGGTTCGGTATGCCCGGTAAATCGCTTCATAAACGAGGCGTAGCAGTACTTACAGCCGTGGGTGCAGCCTACATAGGGGTTCACCGAATAGCCGCCCACTGGAAGGGTGGATTTGGTCATGATGTTTTTCGTTTCCACATCCTGGATCAGGACACCGCTTTCCACTATTTCCGCCATGCTTTCTGTTCCTCCAATACCCGGCAGAAGGCCGGGGGCAGCTCTTGTGTCATGCTTTCCTCGCCAATGATAGGAAGCAGATCTTCCTTCATGAACACAGGAGTACCAAGTGCGTGAGCCTGATGAGTCAAATTCCACACCCACTCCGGTTTGGAGACGGCCTTGCCCTTCCTGCGTCCAGTCTCAGTACCAATGACGATCCATTCGATGCCAGTGAGGTCTACTGTACCGATGTTGTCAAACATGGGTTCAAAGGTCACATGGTAATGCCCGCCGCGGATGTGCTCCCGTAAAGTCTGGATGCGGCCTTTCTCCCTGCTGGAAGTCACAGTCACGCCGAACCAGGCATTGTCTAATGGGGTGGAAAAGACGATGTCCTCCGGCCGCTTGGTCAAGAACAGATACTGGTGCTGTGGATTTTCAGCCATTTTGGAAAATACCTGATTTCGCCACTCTGTCTGCCAGTGGGCAAAATCGCTCATGCCGGTGAGCAGGAAATTTTGAGGACGCTTCTTCTCCATCAGCCGCAGCTTACCTGGGAAGAACTCCGGCTTTTCAAAGTCGTCGATCATGTGGAACCGGCGGACATTGTTTCTGGCGTAGCAGTAGCTGCAGCCAATGGGACAGCCGATCACCAGATTCATATTCTGAATACAGTCCTTGATGCAGATGGCCACCGCTGACGCCTCCTTCCTGCTTTAAGATTCAACCTTCTGCCGCAGATGCGACCTTTCCAAAGCCGTTCCAAGCATACAGACCTTTCTTGTCCTCATCGCCCAGGAACTTGTCCACCTGGCAGATGTGCAGGATGTGGTCGCCCACCTCCACGGACTGCTGCAGGGTCGCCGCCATAGCCAGCCGGGTGTCCGCTGGAATCTGAATGTCGCTGCCGTCCACCGACTTCATTTCGATGTGATTTTCGGCCACCTTGTTTAACTTGGCGCCGGTGGAGGTGCCGCAGGCCATCACTGCGCCAGCCAGACTTTCACCGGGGACCGTGACGATGACTTTTCCAGTCTCCCGCACACGCTTGCCGGTGTGGGACTGCTTTCCGGCGGCGAATCCCACCATCGGCGGGTTGAAAGAGAGATAGGAGACAAAGCAGATGGGGGCCAGGTTGGTGGTGCCATCTTCATTCAAAGAACAGATCAAAGTCAGCGGATTGGGGGAAGAATAGACAGTGGCCTCCATAATGTTCAGTTCTCTCATCGTGTTTCATCCTTTCAGAGTGATTTGGAGATTGACATATCCAGCTTCTGCTGGTACAATTATTATACTTGATTGTCATAATAAATCAAGTACGCAAATTGTTTGTACCTGGTATCAAAAACAATACCTATCTAAAGTGGGGAATCAACAATGACTTACGAGGAATTCAAAGAAAAGGTAAGCGACGTCATTCTTACGGAGAGTGGCAATTGCCCTGTTATGCCGGTGGTGCAGATGCTGCAGGGTAAGTGGAAGCTCCAGATCCTCTATGAGCTGTGCATCAAGTCTCCCATGCGGTTTGGCGAACTCAAAAAGCTGCTCAAGCCCATCACCAATACGGCGCTAACCAATGCGCTCAAAGAATTGGAAAAGGATGAACTGGTGCAGCGCATTCAATATAATGAGATGCCGCTGCGGGTGGAGTATTCCCTCACAGAGAAAGGGCAGGACTTATTGCCAGTGTTTTATGCTATTTCACAGTGGGGGATGAAATACATTCCATAATAGTAAAGGGGACGGAAACCTTCCGCCCCCTTTTTTAATAAAATTGATTCTTATTCAAGCATCTCATGCCCCGTCTGGAATTTGAATGCAAGCCGCCCATCCCGGTGGACGGTGACAATGTCGATGACCGTGAGCCAAAGCCGGTCATCAAACTCCGTGAGGGACTCTCCGTGCTCCGCCAGTTCGAACATAAAGCCGCCGATGTCCTCGGCCTTGGCTTCCCGCTGGGCCTTTGCCGCCTGGAGCTTCTCCAGCTTGGTCTTGGCGGTTTCGTACCGTTCTGCCAGGCCGTTGTACCGTTCCAGGTAAGTGGTCTGGTCCTGTGCCGTAGTGGAATTCTCTTCGATGCACCGCTTGGTTAGCTCGGCCACCACCTCCATTTCGGAAAGAAGCGCCGAAATCTCACTGTCCAGGGAGCCGGTGTCGGTAAGCGCCGCTTGCATGGTGCGGCACTCGTCCAGCAGCCGCTCTTTGTCCGAAACCAGCGTATTGAAGGCATCCAGGAACCGGGCTTTGATCTCCTCCTCGGTCAGGTGCGGGGTCTGGCACTTTTCCTCGCCGGTAAACTTGCTGTTGCACCGCCAGATGGTGCGCCGGTATTTGTCGGTGGAATGCCAAACCTTCGACCCAAAGTAACCGCCGCAGTCTCCGCAGACCAGCCGGGAGGAGAAGATACTGTTGCCGCTGTAACTGCGCCCTATGGACTTCCGGCGCTCCAGTTCCCGCTGCACCAGCTTCCACTCGGCGGGGTCGATGATACCATAAGGTGCAAACCTTCAGGCATAAGCCGCGCTTTGAAGATGGCCCCGGACAGCTCTTGTGGGACTACACAGAGAAGCTGGTGATCGACCGAGCTACCGAGACCATTCAGTTTACTCGCAACATTGGCACCGGCTGTAGTGTCACTCATTCCTGCTATGTTCAAGAGGGCGTTCCTGATCTGCTGGATCGTTTTGATGCTGATGAACTGCTCATAGGTGCTCCGGGCGTCCCCGAGGATTTAGTGGAAAACTCCGATTTGAAAATCGAGTTTACCATCACTCTTGACATGAAAAAGGGCCCCCAGCATACCTGTACAGGATATTATGACTGTTTCGATCTGCCTGAAGGATGGGCCGCTGTAATGGAGGACATCTGGGAATTTGTCAGCTTCTATGGATTTGTTGGTGACATGTTTGACCCGGACACCTACAAGCAAAGACGGCGCAGGGCTAACGAACTCATCTTTGTGTATGTTACTTTCGATGAGTACGGCAAGGAATACTGCTACCTTGCGGATGAAGACATCTACTATCCCGGTAGCAAGGTAACTGTGCCGGTTGGCATCGAGGGCAGGGAATCAACTGCCAAGGTGGCCCGTATCGAGTATTTTCCGAAGGAGAAGGCCCCATTCCCTTTGGATAAGATCAAACGCATCAAACCGGTTCGAGAATGAACATATGGCTGTCAACAGAGCTTTTTCTGTTGGCAGCCATTTTTGTTTCAAACCCTTATGTTGCTTAATGCTTTGTTCAGCAGCGACAGGATAATTTCAATTGGTGGCACAGAGAATTCTGTCAGGATCCGCCTTCATGCGTGTATAGCAAAATAGAGAGGTATCGGTTTAACACGAACTGGCACCTCTCTAGCATAGCCATACCCCCACGATCATCTTGATATCATTATAGCATATGGGTTCATGGCCGTATAGCTCCACCATTATGCCAATCTATACGCAAAAGGAAGGTGAAAATAGGATAGAACCTACAGCACCTGTAAATTGATTTCCTCAAGAAGGCGGTTCTGCCACTTTTTTGATACGCTGAACAATATGCTTTTGCAGGTATTCATGCGTTTCGGAATGTAGCCGATGTGCCGGGGCAGCCGGAATAGCGGATCCACATAGCTCTACTCAAGGCGTAGCTTCGGCCAGAAAAAAGTCAGGGCCTTTTGATTCTAACAGCACCAAGGCTACGCCCATCAGCAGTTTCAAATGAGCCGATGGATCATCCAGTGGAATGCCGTAATCCTCCTTCATTTTGTGAATGCGGTAGAGGATCGTGTTGCGATGGGTAAAAAGCGACGCGCAGGTATCCTTCAGCGAACGGCCGCAGACCAGATAATAATATAGGGTTTCGCAGTATTGGCTTCCCTTTTCCCTGTCATAAAGGGAAAGAAAACGGATCTCTGAGGAAACCAGATCGTGACGGGACTGCAATTTGGTCAGCATTATCAGCGTGGAGAGCTGAGAGACGGAAAAAACGCTGCCGCTGTGGAAGTTGCTTCCTGTGATCAGGTCCAGTGCCTCACGTACCGGGCGGTAAAGAAGTGGCAGGTCGTACAGGCTGTCTATTTCATCGGAGATAACGACTTTCAGGTGAAATTCATTGGCGAGGGATGAAAAGGCAGCCGTGTCATATCCCTTGTGTAAAAACAGAAAAACATCACCCTTGTAGAGAAAAGGATGGGAGGCATAAAAGCGATAGGTCAGTTCATCCTTGAGCTGGCTTTTTTCCAAATATAGCGTGTGAAAGGCCGTAAGATCGATCAGGGCAAAAGCAGTTGGATGAAAGTCCGCAAGATAGGTGGAGGACGCTTGCAACCGAAAATAGGACGCAGAAGGAAAACCACCGTCCAGCAAATGCATCAGGATTTCCTCCGCTGTTTCAAAGGGTTTATCCTGCCGGCCTACCTGCACGAACAGCTGCTTGGATAAAACCGTTTCCACCGTACGGTAGGTTGCTGCATCAATCTCTTGCAAGTGCTGATCCACATCGATGCAGATCAGGTATCCCAAACGCACGCCGGCGCTGACAAGCGGCGCAAACCTCCGACGGTGCGTGCTGTCCGCTAGCTCGATGAAATCAGACTGCCCCGTGGAAAGCGCAGGGCTCCTGCTGATTATGGCGCCGGCTTCATAGGTGATTTCTCCCAACTGTATGGCCTTTTCAAACAGTGTATCTGAAAAGCCTGGCGTGGTATAGTGCGCCACCACGTGAAAGGTATCATCAATGACCAGCAGTGGACAATTCAGAATTTCTCCGGCGTCTGCGGCGAGGCGCCCCAGATCATCCTGCGAAAAGAAATCGGACAATAACCGGTCAAGCCCGTGGACGTTTTTCACTCCATTTTCCATAATAGCTCCTTTTCTATGATTGTGCTATGAGCACAATGTGGCCCGACGAAATTATACTGCTGTTCCATTGCAAAGGCAAGAAAATTGCGTAAAATACCACTTGTAAACCGAAAGAAAAGGAGTGCAAGACCATGGAAAACAAGAAGAATGTGAATATATGGAAGACACTTCAAAAGGTGCCGGCGGGTACGATGTTTGTGCCGCTGATTATTGGTGCAATCATCACAACCATTTGTCAGGGTTTTTTCCAGTTTGATCTATGGAGTACCCTGGGTAACCCCATGAAGGATATGTTTTCTTCATCGGGTCAGATGCTGATTATCGGTCTGATGCTGTTTTGCACTGGTACGCAGCTAAAGATGTCGGATATGAAGGAAGCAATGCATCGAGGAGTGCGGCTGATTCTGGTGCGGCTGGTGGTTGCCTATGCGCTGTGTGCGCTGTTCTTTGTAGCCTTTGGCTATGAGGGATTCCTGGGGATTTCCTTCCTGGCCTTCGTCTGCGCAGTGACCAGCGCCAACGCCGCACTGTATATGGGCATTATTTCCCCCTTTGGCGATAAGGCTGATAAGGCCAGCTTCGGTATCATGCTCATTTGCTCCATGCCGCTGCTGCCGCTGCTGTTCCTTGGCTTCTATGGTGAAGCAGGATTTGGCGAGGCACAAATCATGCAGATTATTTCCCTGATCATTCCGTTTGTGCTTGGCATGATTCTGGGCAACCTGGATGAAGATATCCGCAAGGTTTTTGCGGGCGGCAATGCCATTATCCTACCCTTCCTGGGTTTTGAATTTGGTTCAACCATCAACTTGATTGACGCATTCAAAATGATTCCCCAGGGACTGCTTCTGAGTGTGATCTACTTCATCGTGGTAATCACTCCGTCCTACATTTTCGAGCGCACGGTGCTGCATCGTCCGGGTTATGCATCCGTTGCCAGCGGTTCCTTGGCTGGCGTGGCGCTGGTTATTCCGTCCATGGCGGCGGCGTCCAATGCATCCTTTGCTCCTTATGTAAACTCTACCGTAGCTGTACTGGCCTTTGTGCTGGCTGTAACCAACATCCTGTGCCCCTTTATGGTAAAGTTTATTTTAACCAAGCATCCGGCAGATGAGCAACCTGCTGTCCATGCTGCTGCAACTAAGTAATCAAAAGGAGATGTTTGTATGAAAACTTTGATTCAGGCTTCTACGCTAAACGCACTTATGCTGGGCAATTTCGACAGAACGATTTCCATTAAGGATTTCCTCCATCATGCTGATACCGGTATTGGCACTTATACTGGCCTGGATGGTGAAGCCATTTTCGAAGACGGTGTGGCCTATAAGGCGACTGCTGACGGTAAGGTTACGGTGATGAAGCCGGAAAACGGCGTGGCCTTTGGTACGGTTACGAAGTTTGATGAAGATGTACCGGAAGAGGAATTGACGCACATTGCGGATATTAACGCGCTGAAGGATGCGCTGGAGCCCTATGTGGAAGGCAACAAGAACATCTTCTATATGATTAAGGCAACCGGCGTGTTCAAGACCATGCATGTACGCAGCTGCTTCCCTAGCGAAAAGCCTTATCCCACCTTGTCGGAAGTGGCAAAGAATCAACGTGAGTTCCATTTTGCCAATACTCGTGGTAGTGTGATTGCTGTCTACTGTCCTGCCTATGTAAACGGCATCAACCTGCCTGGCTGGCACTTCCATTACCTCAGCGGAGATAAGACGCAGGGCGGGCATATCCTTGGACTGTCCGCAGACAGCCTGCGCTTGAAGATCAACAAGATCGAGCGCTTCGATCT